>JAESQQ010000851.1 GCA_016765095.1 Planctomycetota bacterium
AACAGGCCCCTCAGCGTTGCCTCATTGCCTCATGACCAATTTGCTCCGGACGGTGCCCTGGCGCGTCGTAAACCCTTGCAGACTCCGTCAGTAAGAGATGGGCACCCAAACGCCATGAGCCGATCCACCGTGCTCTGGTGCTCGAAGAGCACGTAGATCAGCGTCTCCTGTTCGCCCAACACGGCCCGGTAGAGGACGTCGCTCGACCGATCGCGCAGCGCCTCCTCGACAAACTCACCCGGCGCGCGGGTGATCTCCGCGCCCTCGAAGGCTTGGGCAACCTCGGGCGGCAACACCGCCCGGCATAGAGAGCGGGCTGCCTCAGGCGTCAGGCTGGCCTTGAAGAGCGCGTCGTGCGGCTGGTTCGTCATAGGCCGAATCCTACGCCAGCGGCCGACGCCGCTCCGCTCGACCTCCGCGGTCCGCTTGGGACCTTGGCGGAGGCTTCCGATCACCGGCGCGTGTTGGAACGCGCACTCACACAAGGTCGGCGGGCGAGGCGAGGTGTCACCCGAAAGGGCGGGCGAGGCGAGGTGTTTACCCGCCGAAAGGGCGGGCGAGGCGAGGTGTTTACCCGCGAAAGGGCGGGCGAGGCGAGGTGTTTACCCGACCGAAGGCTATCTAGCCGCGCGGCGATCGCGGTCAGCTACGCCGCCTCTAGACAAGCCGAGGCGGCGGAGGGAGCCCGTACCCAAGTGGACCGTGAAGCCGGTGCGAGCGGAGGAGTTCAAGACCGCCCCTGAAGGCGTGGATCCGGAAGTTGGACCGAAAGCCGGGGCGACGACCCCCGAGTGGGCGTCGCAATTCAGAGAGAGCGATTTCGCCCACGCCTGATCCCAGGTGTCAAATTCTTCCCCCAAAGTCAATCAGAGGTGGAACGAGCGCATTCGCACGAGGTAGCATGCTGAAACGATAGGTGTCCTTCGGGCGACGCCTAGAGCCTCCACTTGTCGAACGCGACTGTGTTTAGCGAGCGGCGGCCATCTTGCTCAAGGCTTCCCAACCTCTTCGAGAGAGAGTGGGTTCGTGTTCCAAACTCGATTACGTCTCAGCGCTGTGCTCCTGGTCTTGGCTTCAAGCCTCGGCTTCGCCTCTGAGCGCGAAGACGGCCAGACCCCCCCCGCCACGGTCCAAGACCTCCGTGGCCTCGATCGAATCGACGTCGAGCCCTTCAGCGGCGCGCTTCGGTACCGCCGCACGGACCTCGTGATCGGCGAGGGCGAGTCGCAGCTCGCCCTGACTCGAACCTGGTCGACCGCAGGCGGCCACGCCGGCCACTTCGGCCAGCACTGGGCCAGCGCCCTCAGCCTTCGGGTCGAGGTCCAGCCCGAGCAGGAGCGGGCGGTCTTCATTGACGAGGCTGGATTCCCGGTTCGATTCCGCGGGACCGCTGACGCCATGGTCACGATCGAGGGTCGCCCCGCGACGCTCCGCCAAATCATGAAGGGCCAAGTCAAGAAGGGCTGGGTTATCGAGGGCCTTCGCCCGCACGAAGCCCTGGCCTTCGACCTCACCGGTCGCGTGCGCGCGCTCCGCGTGCGCGGCAAGGTCGTCCGGCGCTGGCGCTACGACGCCCAAGGCGCGCTCAGTTCGATCGGCGGCCCCTGGGGCCGACTGGGCGTGATCCGGAATGAGAAGGGCCGCTTGGTCGAGCTCCTCGGCCCGGACGGGATTCGCCTCCGCTACGACTGGACGCCGGCGGGCTCCCTGGCGCAAGTCGCCCGCGGCGAGCGCTACGAGGCCTACGGTTACGACGGGCGCGGCCGCCTCGACTCGCTCGCCCGGGGCCAGGCGCGAGTCCGCTACGACGCCGCGAACCGCGCCGTCGAGCTCTCCGGTCCGGGCCTCCACACGACGCGGCTGGCCTACGGCGAAGACCTCAGCGGCGGCACGATCACGACCCTGACCCGAGGCGGCACTCAGACCCGCCTCACGCGGAGCTTCAACGGGCGTGAGCTTTCTCGGACGCTGGCGACGGGCGGCGTCGAGATCCTCCACTTCGACGATCGGAACCGCCTCCAGGCGCGAGTCCGCGGCGCGCAGCGCTGGACCTGGACGCACGACGACGCCGGTCGCTTGACTCAATACGTGACCCCTGAGGGCCCGACCAGCTTCCGCTACGCGGGCGAGGCGCAGGAGCCAACCGCGATCACGCTCCCCGGCGACATCGTGGTCCGGTTCCGCTACGACGAGTCCGGTCGTCGGACCGCCGCGACTCACCCGGCCTTTGGAACCTTCGTCACGGTCTACAACGAGGCCGGCCAAGCCGTTGAGCGGCGCACCTCGCGAGGCCTGCGTCAGATCCAGACTTTCGACGAGCGTGGCTACCTGAGCCAAATCGAAGTCGCGGGCCAAACGACTCGCTTCGAGCGCGGGGCCGACGGACGCTTGATCTCGATCCACAACCCCGACGGGACGGAGACTCGCACCACCAACGCTCGCCAAGGCCGCCTGGTGACCCTTCGTGACAGCTCGGGTCTGATCCAAGAGACGCTCTACGACCGGCGCGGTCGCCCGCTCCGCAAGACCGACGACCTCGGCCGGACGTTGACGTATCGCTGGAGCCTCGAGGGTGACTTGACCAGCGTCCGCGACGAGCTCGGGCTGCAAGCCCGCTTCGAATACGACGGGGGGGGACGCCTCCTGGCCGTGATCGACGGAGCTGGGAGCGCGGTTCGCTACAGCCGTCCCGACGCCAAGACCGTCGTGATCGACGACCAGACCCGCGGCCAAACGCGCCTCGAGCACGACCTCTGGGGTCGCGTCGTCCGAGAGGTTCGGCCCGGAGGGGTCACCCGCTTGGGCTACGACACCGCTGGTCGCTTGACCACGCGCGAAGGCGCCCACGGGAAGGAAGTCTTCACCTACGACGCGGCGGGTCGCCCCGTCCGCCAGCAAGGCCCCGACGGTGGCTACTCCTTCGAATACGACGCAGCCGGTCGCCTTGAGCGCCTGACCAACACCGCGCTCGGCAAGAGCGTCGACTACGGCTACGACGCCTCGGGTGCCCGCACGAGCATGACCCTTCCCTGGGGCAAGGTGAGCTACGGGTTCAACGTCCAAGGCGAGCTCGAGAGCCTGACCACCCCCCAAGGCGACTCGATCAAGATCGAGCGTGAGCCGAGCGGTCG
>JAESQQ010000852.1 GCA_016765095.1 Planctomycetota bacterium
GTGGTGGCGGCGGTCGTGCCGGCAGTCGCGCCAGCCGGCGAGCTAGAGCCGCTGCAGCCCGCGAGCGCGAACACGAACACGAGGCTCGTGGTGAGGGCCTTGTGCCTCGCGAGGAGGCTAGCTGCGTCCCGATAGGACGGTCTGGGAGGTCTGGGAAATGCTGCCGGCAACGTTGCTTTGTTCATGGTGTCTCTCTCTGGTGGAGTCGGCTCTTTCGCAAGGCTCGATCCAAGGCGCAAAGCATGTCCTCGGGGGCCCTTGGCTGGCCTTGTCACTGAACTGGAGCGCCTCTGCTCCATGTCTGCACCGCCAAGGGACAGACCGCGCCTCAAGAACCAGATACGCAGGCGACCGAGGTTGAACCCTGCTCCTTCTTCCCGGACGCTTGTTGAGTGCCTGACTCCGGCGACCCTCGTGATCTCGACTCGAACGACTCGACCCTCGGCGACATCCTCGACCACCGCCCCGAGGTTCCGCCCCCGCCTGTCGAAAAAGGCTCCCGGTTTGGCGACTACGTCGTGCTCGAGGTGCTCGGCTCGGGGGGAATGGGCGTCGTCTACCTCGCAGAGCACACGGCCAGTCAGCAGCGAGTCGCGCTCAAGACGATTCGGCCGGCCTACGTCGCCGTCGGAGACAGCCTCGAGCGCTTCTCGCGGGAAGGTCAGATCACAGCCTCGCTGCGGCACCCTGGGATCGTCGGGGTCCATGCGGCTGGGCTTCAAGGCGGCCAGCCCTATCTGGTCTACGAGTTGGTCGAGGACGCCCAGAGGCTCGACGAGGCCATGAGCGCGCTGGATCTGCGCGGAAGAGTCGAGCTCCTCCGAGACGTCTCGCGCGCGCTGGGCTACGCCCACGAACGTGGGGTGGTCCACCGCGACGTCAAGCCAGGGAACGTCTTGATCGACCGAGAAGGCCGTCCTCGAGTGGCTGACTTCGGGATCGCCTGGGCGACTGACCTCGACCGGATCACCCGCTCAGCGGCGGTCTTGGGGACTCCGCGCTACATGGCCCCCGAGGCGGCCGTGGGTCGGCAGGTCAATCCCGCAGTCGACGTCTGGGCCCTAGGAGTGATCCTCTACGAGGCGCTCGCCGATCGTCCCCCGATCGACGCCAGCTCGTGGTTCGAATACCTGATCTCGGCTCGCCAGGGCGTCTCCGAGGCTCCTACCCACGAATCGCGTCCGGTCCCGCCGGCGCTCGGAGAAGTCTGCCTGCGAGCGCTGCGGGGCGACCCTCGCCAGCGAACGCCTGACGCGGGCGCGTTCGCGGACGACCTCGACCGCTTCCTGCGCGGCGAACTCAGCTCGCCGCGGCGTCGGGGAGCCGTCGCTTGGCTGGGCGGGTTGGCCTTGGTCGCGGTGGGGCTCGCCGTCTTCCTCTACCTGCAATTCGCAGGAGCGGTTCATCACGAGGCCCCGCGACTCTCCTGGGCGAGCCCCTCTAACGACTTGACCTGCTTCAACACGAGCGAAGTCGAGCTTGGGGGGCGGGTCGACTCGTCGCGGGAGTGGGTTGAGCTCGAGGTCACGGGACTCGACGCTCCGATCCGAGTCCCACCTGGACCTTTCTTGATCTCGGTCCCAGTCCGCTCAGGCGAGAACCAAATCGAAGTCCGGGCCCTCGAACCAGACCGTGACTCTCCACCGCCCTTGGTCCGCAAGGTCTACCGCTGGACGGTCCCCGCCTGGTTCCTCGCCTTGCCCCTCGCCCGCCGCGCGCCCTTGCCCCTCCCCCCTTCGCTCGAGTTCAGCGAGGCTGGCTATCGGAACCGCACCGACGGATCGATCTTGGTCTGGATTCCGCCCACGACGACTCGCCTCGGCAGCGACCGTCCCAGAGCGACTATGTATCTCTACGAGGGCCCCGAGCACGAGGTCCGCCTCGACGGCTACTTCCTGGGCCGAACGGAGGTGACTTGGGAGCAGTTTCGCCGCTACTGCAAAGCAGAGCGCCTAGACACTCCCGAGCCGGGGTTCGCGGTCACCAACCAAGACCCCGCCCACGGAATGAACTGGCCGCGAGCGCAGGCCTACTGCGCCTGGGCAGGACTCCGGCTCCCGACCGAAGCCGAGTGGGAGTACGCGGCCCGGGGGCCTGATCTCCTCCTCTTCCCCTGGGGCGGGACGAAGCTCGACGGGGTCCGAGCCAACCTCTCGACTCCGATCCCGTTCAAGGACCGCTTCCCCAACACCAGCCCGGTCGGCTCATTCCCGCGCGGGGCCTCGCCCTTTGGCTGCCTCGACATGGTCGGCAACGTCTACGAGTGGGTGTTCGACCACCTCGACGAGTATCCCCAAGGTCCGCTCGTCAATCCGCGCGGTCCCGCCACGGGGGACCACCGGGTCCTCCGCGGAGGAGCCCACACCAGCACCGACGTCGAGGTCTGCCGCACCACCTTCCGCTGGTCGGCCGAGCCTTCGCGCGAGAACCCGAAGATCGGGTTCCGGGTGGCCCTGAGCGTCCCCACCTCCCGCTGACCCTCGTGCTCGGTCGTGCTCGTGCTCGTGCTCGTGCTCGAACGTCCCGGCTGGACGACCTCCGGGGACGAGTTGTCGGAATCTGCGGGTGGTGTGGGCGAGGGCGCTGGCTGTGTCTTCTGGTGCTGCTCCGCAGCACGAGGTCTCGCTTCGCTCGACCGTCGGGACCTTCCCCCGCTTCGCTCCTCCAGGTCCCGACCCATGCTACGCATGCTCGGTTTTGCAGGCATGGACTCACGGTGCGCTCCCTTGCTTCGCAAGGGGCGTTTGTCGTTTCGGCGACAGCCGCCCTGGCTGAGTTCGAGACGGTCGGAGTAGGTCCTCGAGGGACCGACGACGGGCGGGGGTGAACCCCGCACCCTACAGATCGCAATCGGGCCCCCGAATAGCGACACGCCCGAGCAGGGGGCGGGACCCCCGCACGCTCCAGAGGATGCGCCGCTCGGCCTCTCAGAAGCCTCCCGGGCTTCCAATCAGCTCTTTGCGTCTTCGCGTCTTTGCGTCTCTGCGTTGATCTCCTTCTTCCCTTCTTCCCCGCTACCGCTGTGGCCCTCGCCACCGAATCCGAGCGCCTTGGCCCTAGTTCCCGACCTCTGCGGCTCTCGGCGTGTCTCCGCGATCTCCGCGTTGAACCGTCGGTTTCGCGACCGCCTCCCCGGCTGCAAAGCGAAGCCCGTATCATTCCCGCGTGATCCCCACTTTCCAACGGACTCGTGACCGCGAGCTGGGCGAGCGGCTCCTCGCGCTGTGTCCCGTGCTGGAGGGGCCGCTGGAGGCTGTCGACTCCGCGATCGGGCTCCTCATGGACGAGGGAGTCTTGGAGCGGGACGACTATCGGCGAGCCCTCCCTGCCCCCGACTCCCTCCGCCCGCTCTCCTGGGGTCCTTTCTCTGTGTTCGAAGAGCTCGGGCGCGGGGCGGCCGGGATCGTCTATCGCGCGTCTCTTGGCGGGGATCCATGCGCGCTCAAGATCCTGCGTGAGCTTCCCCAAATGAGCGCGGAGGGAGAGGCTCGCTTTCGGCGCGAGGTCGAAGTCCTCGAGCGCTTGGACCACCCAGGGATCGCTCGGCTCGTGCGGGCGGGCGTCGAGGACGGGGTTCTGTTTCACGCGACGGAGTTCGTCCGTGGTGGGTCTCTCGGAGACTTCAAACGGCGGGGTCGAGGGAGCCCCGCCCGTGCGATCTTCGTCGCCCAGGGGTGCGCGGCCGCCCTCCAGCACGCTCACGAACGAGGCGTCGTGCACCGCGACCTCAAGCCGGACAACGTCCTCCTCGACCGGGGTGGTCTCCCCCGCCTGGTGGACTTCGGCCTGGCCAAGGACCTCTGGGGCGAGAGCCTGACCCGCTCGCAAGCCTTCCTGGGGACCGCGCTCTACGCTGCACCGGAGCAAATGGTGTGGGCCAAGGACTGCAATGACCTAGCGGACGTCTACGGCCTGGGGGGCGTGCTGCACTTCGCGTTGACCGGGGGTCCTCCGTACCCGGCCCGCACGATCGGCGAGCTCTACGTCAAGGTCTCCGCCGGTTTTCAACCGCTCCACGCGTTGCCAGGGGTCCCCGGCTCAGCTCTGGGCGAGGTGAATGACCTCCTTGAGCGAGCGCTTCGCCCCCAGGTCAGCGATCGGCTCAGCCTGAGTTCGTTCCGCGAACGGCTCGAGACGCTCGCTGAGCTGCCCGGCCTGCGCCGCGAGAAATCCGCATGACGCCCGCCACGTTTCCGCTCCCCGCTGGCGCGGTCGCCGACCTCCGTCGGCTCCACTCGGAACCGGATCGGATCGCTGCGGGCCTCGCTCAAGCGACCGTCGACCGGCTCCTCGACTTGGCCCGCCTCCTGAGCGGCGGCGCCAAGGCCTGCCTGACCCTGAGCGGAGCCCCAGCCCCTTGGGGCGACGTCGAGCTCCTCACCGACGGCCGCGGCGAGACCCTGACCCTCGCGCTTGAGGTCCCGCTCCTCCCCGACGGGCTCGGCTCGGCTCGCGTATTCGGATCGCTGATCCTCGCCCCCGGCTCCACGAGTCCGCCCGACGCGACCCTGAAACGTCACGCCGCGACGATCCTGATCGTCGATGCCCTGGCGCGAGCGGCCGAAGCAGACCCTTTGACCGGTCTCCTGACTCGGGCAGCCTTCGAGCGAGCGCTCGCGACGATCACCGAGCGAATCGGGGCCGAACAGATCGCGGTCCTGATGCTCGACGTGGACGATCTCGGGACCCTCAACGCGGCTCGCGGATATCGGGGCGGCGACGACTTGCTCCGAACGCTCGGCGCCGCCGCCTCCTCGGAAGCGGCTTTGGGGCTCGCCTGCCGCTACGGAGGCGACGAGCTGGCGCTGGTCTTGCCCGGTGCTGGGGAGGAGGAGGTCCGCGCAGTCGCCAGCCGCCTCCGGGCGGTGGTCGAGTCCTGCCGGGCAGGATCTTGCCGCCCTTCCCTGAGCGCGGGGATCGCCCGCGGGCCCGAGGACGGAGAGACCGCCGAGGAGCTGATCTACCGAGCGGATCAAGCCCTGGCGCGCGCCAAGAGCGAGGGCAAGGGGCTTACGATTCAGTGGGAGCCGTATCTCCAACGCCAGCGACGTCGCGATCGTCTGGCCGGGATCCTGACCGGCGACCCAGCCCGCGACTACCGCAACGTCCAGGCCCTCCTCGAGAGTGTGCAAGCCGTCTCGCGCCTCGGTCCCCTTGAGGAGACCCTCGCCGAGATAGTGGTCCGGGCGATCGAGATCGCCGGCGCGGATCGCGGGTTGCTCCTGCTCCGCGAGGACGAGGTCTGGAGCGCTCGCGTCGCACGACTCGCGAACGGGGAGGCCACCTCTGGCGAAGCCTTCGCGACCTCGGTCGCCGACGCCGCCCTCGCGGAGGGGCGACCGATCTCGCGGGTTGCCGAGGGGGTCGAGACGATCTCCATGAGCGCCCAGGCGCTTGGCCTCAAGGCCGTGCTCTGTGCGCCGTTGCTGGGTGAGGACGTCCCGACGGGTGTCCTCTACGTCGACGCTGCGGCGACGCCCGGTCGATTCGACGCGCCGACCGTGGCGTTCTTGGGTGCGCTCGGCGCCGAGGTCGCGACTGCGCTTCGCAACGCCTCCCTCTACGAGCGCCTCGTGGCGCGGACCGAGCAACTCGAGGCCGACGTCAGCGATCGCGAACAGAGCCTGGTGCGACTCCGAGAGGGCTGGGCGCGCTTCCAAGGCGTGGCGAGCGCGGACGGCTACGAAGGCCTGGTGGGGCGCTCCCAGGCCATGCGCGACGTGTTCGCACAACTCGAGAGTCTGGAGGGGACCGCGGTCTCGGTCCTGATCGAAGGAGAGAGCGGGACAGGAAAGGAGCTCGTCGCGCGCGCGCTCCACGCACGCTCGGCCCGCCGGGAGGCCCCCCTCGTCGCGATCAACTGCGCAGCGATCCCCAGCTCCCTCTTTGAGAGCGAGCTCTTTGGTCACGTGAAGGGTGCCTTCACGGGCGCCGACACCGAGCGGCGCGGACTCCTTGAGGCTGCAGACGGCGGGACCCTGTTCCTAGACGAGGTCGGCGAACTGCCACCCGAAGCCCAAGCCAAGCTCCTCCGAGTCCTTCAGGAGAAGGAGATTCGCCGGGTCGGAGAGACCCAGGCCCGCAAGGTGGACTTGCGCGTGATCTCAGCGACCAACCGCTGCCTCCGGACCGCAGCAGACGAGGGCAGCTTCCGAGAGGACCTCTACTATCGCCTGGCCGTGTTTCGGGTCCTTCTCCCGCCGCTTCGCGATCGCCCAGCGGACCTCCCGCTCTTGATCGAGCACCTCTTGACCGAGCAGCGAGAGCGCGGGGTCTCGGTCGGTTCGCTGACCCCCGCGGCCCTCGAGGCGCTGGCGGGGAGACGCTGGCGCGGCAACGTTCGCGAGCTGCGAAACGCGCTCGAGCGCGCGGGGGCCCTCGCGTTGGGAGGAGCTCTGCTGCCGGAGCACTTCGAGCCTGAGCCTACGGGGGCACAACCAGAGATCGGCTTCGCCGCGCTGGTGGCGCTGCCCTTTCACGACGCAAAGGCGGCCTTCGGGCTCCATTACGTCCGCGCCCTGATCGAGCAAGAAGGCTCGATTCCGGCCGCTGCCAAGGCCGCCGGAGTCTCTCGACAGACTTTCTACCGGCTCCTGAATCGCGCAGAGGACTCCCCGAGCTGATCCTCGCGCCTCGGCCTCGCCCCGAAAGTCGGAGCAGGCGCCGCAACTGGGTTTGGAGACGACGACTCCGAAAGAGTCTTGACCGATTGCGCCTCGAGCCTAGGGTGGCGGCATGAAGCATTGACCGTCAGTCCGTTCCCCAGGACCTCAGGGGAAACGAGCCCGCGCACCGCACTCATTACTGCATCGTGCGCGACGATCTGCCTCTTGGCGTGTTGGCTGCCCAACTCGTTCACGCCGCCGGTGAGTCCGCTCCCGGCGATCTCTTGGCTGGAACCCGTGCTGTTGTCCTCGCTGTAAGCGACGAGGGCGGGTTGCTTCGTGTGGCTGAGCGACTCGAAGAGCGCCGGATTTCACACGTCTGCATTCGCGAGCCCGACGCCCCCTGGCATGGCCAGGCGATGGCGATCGGGCTCGCTCCCCTTTGGAACCGAAGACCTGCGCGGCGCGTGCTGGGCCGGCTTCGATTGCTCAACTCGGAGGTAGACGATGAATGAACTCGACGTGAACACGATCAAGGCGGAGATCAAGCGACTGGCCCTGGCCTGCAAGGCGAGGAAGCGGTCCGACGGGGGAAGGGCCGATCCAATCCGCTACACCCAGCTCTGCGCGCTGCGCGCTAGCCAGCGGGGGCGTCTGCACTTCGCGCCCGGGACCAACCTCTGCGAAGCGCACTGGATCCTGGGCCTCCCTTGCAGATCGTCCGACGGATATCTACCCGTCACGCTCGCGATCCAGGAGGCTTGGGTCGCGCCCCTGCGCGAAGAATTCCTCAGCACGAAGGCAGAGCGTCCCCCCGAGCGTGCGCAGGCTCGCTAGTCTTCAGACGTGTGCTGGCTCAGCCTCGGCGAGGCTGAGCCCCAAAGCGTCAGTGGCTCAGCGGTAGAGCACCGAGCGTAATGACCTCGGGGATCGGGGGTTCGAATCCCTCCTGACGCAGCAGAGGAACCAGCGTCTCCTCGCGACCTCCCCTCGGAGACGCGCTAGAGCTGCCCGCCTAAAAGTTCCGGTACGGGTGAATGTGGGTGCGGGGTTTACAGCGCCTGACGTTGACAAGCCTAATCCCAGCGGCCGTCTGTCTCTCCCGGACAGGCGGGCGGGGGTAAACCCCGCACCCTACAGATCGCGAGAGGGCCCCTCCGCAAGGCGCCCAATTAGACGGCTCACAACACGCTTTGGTAGGGGCGGGGTTTACCCCCGCCCGCCCCCAGACTTTCCCGAACGACCTCTCTGGAGCCTTTCGGGAAGTTAGTCGTCGCTACGTCAGGAGCTGTACCCCCTCCCTTACGAAAGCAACGGGGGGTGTACCACAACTTGTGATGCGCAGCGTTAGGCGCTCGACGGGGCCCCAGCGAAGGCTGGGAAGTAGGTCTGGCGGAGGGCCAAGCCTCGCTTCATGTCGTCGTAGACGTAGTCCTCGAGCGAGCGCTGATCTCCCGGCTTGGCGCCGAACACGTCGCAGCACTTCTCGAACAGGGCCTGCGCGTTGGGCCGCTTGGCTGGATCTGCATCGGTCGCGGCCCGGAGGAGCTTGACCAGCATGCGGGCCCCGGTCCCGACTTCGAGGAGCTTGCCGTCCGAGATCGGAGAGACGCCTCGATCCTTGAGGTTCATCAGCTGGCGGAAGGCTTCCCTGGGCTCGAGCTCATAGATTCCTTCGCGCTCGTAGGGGCGATCACCGGTGAGGTGGCTGTAGAACACGAGGCTCAGCGCGTAGACGTCACTCTTGGGCGAATACGTCCCAGTCACGACGCCCCGCTCGCCTGCGCTAGGCAGGGCTTCGGGCGCCAAGAAGACGGCGGATCGCTCGACACGCCTGCACCCCGCGAGGAGGTTTAGGCGCTGAGCCTGGCTGAGGTCGGTGAAGATCGGCGTCCAACGGCCCTCGACGAGGCGCTCGAGGTACTCCGCGTCCGAGAGCCCATCTTCGTCCGAGCTCGGCATCCGGAGCCGAATCGACTGGGGCTCGATCCCGCAGAGGAGGAAGGCTCCCCCGTCGGGGAGCTTGTGGAATCGGAGCAGGCTAGCGAACAGGTTGAGGTAAGTGTCGACCGCGAGAGCAGGGTCGATGCGACCTCCAGAGCCGCTCTCCACAAGGCGCTGCGCCGGGTGAGCCTCGAGCGGCTCGAACACCAAGTATCGGTTGACGTCGTTGATCAAGCCCTTGTCGATCATGTGTGGGTAGCCGGGATCCGGCGTCGCGTAGAAGCGCTGCTCCCGACGGAGCGCGGTCTTTCCGAAGCAAACCTTGATCGAGCCCCGTGTGACCGGCCGCTCGAACCCGGCGAACTCGCCGTCTCCCTGAATCGTGACGTCGTAGATCTTGCCCGCGCCGACCTGACCGCGGGCAGTCCCGAATTGATACGCCCGCGACATGTCTCCACTGAGGACCATCGTCGGGGCCGCGTCTTCGTCCTTGCTGACTTCGCGGGTCTCGGTGACTTTGTCGGGACCGAGCTGAGCGAGGAGTTCGTCGTCGTCGTAGAGGCTGGCGCCGCCGAGTCGAACCGCCTGTTCCTCTTTCGGTTCCTCTTTCTCTTTCGTTTTTCCCCAGGAGGGGAGCGGGGGGGGAGCGGGAGTGTGACGAGAACGAGAGCCAGATCGAGTCGCGTCGGCTCGTGTCGCCGACACTCCAGCAGTGGAGTCTGGGCCCGAACCCGGGTCCGAGTCCGACGAGTCTGACGAGTCTGAGTAGGGCGAGTCCGGCTCCGAGTCCGGCTCCATCATGTTCAACTTGACGTCGTCGTAGTAACCCCGTCCGGTGAACCTCTTTGTTCCGGCCTTGGGAGGAGCCTCGGCGTAGGGGTTGTCCTCCTCGGCGTAGGGGTCGTCCTCTTCGGCGTAGGGGGCCTCGTCGGCAATTGTTGGGTCGGCTGGAGCCAACGCTGCGGGGCTCGCCCGGAGTCCGCCGGCGCTCGCGATCACCTCCGCGATCGACGGATCGAGCGGCTCGCCGGTGTCCATCGTGGAGCGGATCGACTTCGCAGCCGCGCGCGCCGTGGCATACCGATCCCCTGGGTCTCGCTCACAGAGCCAGCCGATCAAGCGGGCGAGACCCGCGCTGACCTGGGGCCGCACGACGCGCGGGTCGGGGACGCCTCGCTTCAGCTTGCGGCTAATGACCTCCTGGTAGGACTTCCCGCCGTAGGCCGGCGACCCGACCACGAACTCGTAGAGACAGAGTCCAACCGCGTAGAGATCTGCGCGGACGTCGACGGGATGCTCGCCTGTGATTTGCTCAGGGGCGGCGTAGCGGGGGGTCCCTTGGAAGCGCTGATCCGCGTCGACCGAGGTCTCGACCTTCTTGGCGAGGCCGAGATCGGCGAGCTTGGGGATTCCGTCCCGCCCGATCAAGACATTCTCCGGCTTGACGTCGCGGTGGACGATCCCGTGCTCCTCTGCGCAGGTCAGGGCCTCGGCGATCGCCAGGCAGATCGTGAGCGCGTCCCTCTCGGGGAGCTGCCCGAGGCGCTTGAGCATGGCTCCGGCAGTCTCGCCGTCGACGAACTCGAAGGCCACGAACTTGCGCCCCGTGACCTTGCAAGTGCCTTGCTCGATGACCCCGACGATGTTGGCGTGGTGGAGCTTCGCCGCCGCTTTGGCCTCCTGCTCGAGGCTCTCGACGAAGGCCTTGTTGCCGTGCAAGCGGCTGGTCAAAACCTTGATCGCGACTTCGCGATCAAGGCTCTTCTGCCAGGCCTTGTAGACCTGTCCCATCCCGCCCTCGCCCAAGAGCGAGATGATCTGAAAGCCTCCGACCTCGGTTAACTCGCCTTCGACTTGGTCGTCGAGACCCCCAAGGTCGATCTCGAACACCCCTCCATCATCCCCGTCCGCTTGGCGAACCGGATCCGGGCCGCGAGAGCCCGGCAGGAACGTGAGCTCGTCCGCCTCGCCCGTCCGCGAAGCGGATCTGGTCTGAGAGGGGGGTCTGCTCTGAGACGCGGGCACCACCACGTCGGCTTCAGGGACGTCGAGGAGATCGAGAATCGTCATGTCCGCCAGGCCGCTCTTCTGGGAGTCCGCCACAGGGGCCGGAGTCCGCTGGCCCAGGGGGAGGACGGTCTCCTCGATAGCCGTCCGATCGATCTGCTCACTGGCTGAGGAGACAGGCTGCGCGGCCAGGGGTCCAAGAGGGAGGATCGTGCCATCGATGATGGTCTGATCCGCGTCGCCCTCGTCAGAGGCGGCGCTGGGGAGATCGACGCTCTGGAGCATCGTGCGGTCTGCTGAGCCTTCGTCCGGGAGATCGACGCTCTCGAGCATCGTGCGGTCCGCTGAGTAATCGTTGGAGCCGGCGCCAGGGAGATCGACGCTCTCGAGCATCGTGCGGTCCGCTGAGTAATCGTTGGAGCCGGCGCTAGGGAGATCGACGCTCTGGAGCATCGTGCGGTCTGCTGAGCCCTCGCCGGGAAGATCGACGCTCTCGAGCATCGTGCGGTCCGCCGAAGCGAATTCCTTAGAGGGCTTCGTCGCACCCGCGGCCGCCGCAGGTCGAACGACGTCTCTCGGGGTTGCCTGCTTGGGAGCTACCGGGGGAAGGTCGGAACCGCCGAGCGCGACGCGGACCGACGACTCCTTGTTCTGATCCAAGAGGACCACGACCCGAGGAGGTGTCTGCTGGGTTTGGTCCCGGAGGTCCAGACCAACGCGCGCTCCCAGCGCTGCCAGCTCACCCTGCACCTCACGCGCGGGGAGGCGATCGACGGGCTCACGAGCCAGGAGGCGGAGCAAGAGCGCAGTCAAGCGTTCGGGAATGTCGTCGCCGACGAGTGGGCTGGCTGGTTGCGCGACGCGGCTCGCGAGGTACTCGGCTCGGCCGACCCCTTCGCCCCAGGGGAACGCGAGGGCACCGGTTAGGCCGAAGTAGAGCGTCGAGCCGAGGCCATACAAGTCGGTCGCGTAGGAGCTGGGCTCTCCTTCGACTTGTTCGGGAGCTAGGTGCAGGAAGTCGAGGACCTGCTTCGGCTCGCCCCACTCGACCAAGGTCGGCTGATTCTGCGCGGTGAGAATCACACTCGAGGGCTTGACGTTCCCATGCGTGATTCCTGCCGCGCGGAGTACGCCCAACGCCCCAGCCAGCGCGTGTCCCAGCTTGATTGCGTCCTCGTAGCGGAGCGCGCCAGACTTGAGCACGGTGTGCTGGACGTCCAGCCCTTCAATGTGCTGACTCGCGACGAAGCACTTGCCGCCCCAGATCGTGAGTCCGACGACGGCCGCGAGGTTGGAGTGGGTCACCTCCTGAAGGCCACTTAGGATTTCTGGAGCGTCAGCAGAGCAAAGCCCGGTTTTACCGAGGCACTTGAGCGCGACTTCGACGTCGTCCTCGCCCTGCGCTGCGAATACACGAGATCCCTCGTTGGCTCCCAGCGGGCAGAGAATCTCGAAGCCACCAATCTTGGCGCCAACCTGACTCACGTTCATAGACAACGGATGGTACGCCGCGAGGGCTCGGCAAACCACCCCCCGGGCCAATCGGATTGGGATCGAAGTGACTCGAGGGACTCTTGGCTCGCCCCTGGGGGAGCCTTCCGTAGAGCCCCTAGAGCCCCTCGAGTTCCACCGCTGTCGCGTAGAGCGTCTCTCGATCCCCGCGCTGGACGAAGTCGCGAAGCATGAACGAGGCGGATCGCTTGACGGTCTCCTTGAAGCGGACCTTTCGGTTGACGCGGAGCCGGACTCGCTTATCGAGGTCCAGGAGGCGGTCGGAGAGGAAGATTGTCAACGCGGTGGCGGCTTTGCAGTCGACGCGGAGCGTGTTGTTGGGCAGGACTCGGGCCTGAACGGTCGCGACGACCCGCTTGGAGACTTTGCTCGTCGGCGCAAGGTCGAACAGCCGAATCTTGACCTCGTCGATTCGAACCCAAAACCGGCGAAAGTCCGTCAGGCGTCCAGCGACCAGCTCGAATCGCTTTGGGTAAGGGTCGCGGCTCCGGGCTGCCATCCAGGGAGCGACCCAGGGCAGCTCTTCGTAGAACCCCTCGTGGCCGCGGCCGATGTACTCGACGTAGGTCACGTCGGCGCCAAGATCAATCATGGCCTTGGTCTGCTTGCGGCAGCGCTCGGTCCAGACGTCCTTCTCGCCTTGAATGCAGTAAACGGGGACGCGTCGCGCGTTGCGTCGGTAGTGTTTGTCGAAGGCGAAGTGACTGCTGATCAAGGGGATCACCCCTGCGAACCGATCCGGGTGGCTGAACGCGGTGTCCCACGAGGCGTGGCCGCCCATCGAATGCCCGGTCAGGAACACCCGGTCGAAGTCGACCGCGTAGCGGTTGGAGAGGTCCAAGAGCGCGGTCAGGACCGTGCTGTGCTCGAGGTAGGAGTGGTGATAGCCCTGGGCCCTCGTCACCGCGTACTCCACGCTCATCAGGAGCATTCCCTGCTTCTGTGCGAATCGACCCCAGCAGGCAAGCATGCTCCGCAGGCCGTCGCCCTGGCCGTGGAGCGCCACGATCACAGGGGCAGGCACGCTCGCGCGGTGGCCCTTGGGGACTTGGAGGAGGTAGGCGCTCTTCTTCCCACCTGGAAGTGTGAGCGGAATCGCCTGGGTCGGGGCGGGCTCTTTCCCCCAAGCAGACCCAGCACCTCCCCGAACCAGGGCCTCCCATGTCTTGTAGGGCAACTTGAGGGCTGGAACTCGCGCCAACACCTCGTCGAGAGGCGCACCCTTCGAGCGGGCCGCGAGCAGGTCCCGAACCAGCGCCTCCGCCTGCGCGACGAGGGCAGGGTCGAGAGCCTTCAAGTCGCCCGGGGATAGGAAGTGCCCGTAGCGGCGAGCGATCCGGAATCGCTCGAGCTCTGCGCGTATTCCTGCGGTGTCGCCAGGGAGAGGCGCACCTGTCCCGAGCGGGAACACGACCTTCAAGGCCTGGCAGGATCGGGGCACGAGCTCTGTTCTCTCGACCCTCGCCAGCTCGACGAGCGCGTCGTCTTTGGCGAGAGCTGCCGACGCTTGGAGGGTGCCCAGGCGGGCGAGCCAGTGTTTGGTGTCGGGCGCGGGCCGCCGGGCCGGGGCCTGCGCAGGTTCGCCGAGCCGAGCGGTCGGGACGTCGATCCAGCGCTTGGCGGCTTCGATTCGAGTCCGCTTTCCCTTCTTGATCGCCTTGCCCTGATAGACCCGGCCGTCCTTGAGCTTGATCTCCTCCGCTTGGACCGAGCCGAGCGAGAGCAAGCCCAGGAGCGAAACCCAGATCAACTGCTGCATGGGGGCAGCCTACCGCCTTGCCCTCTACCCGCGGACGCGCTCCACACCGAAGTGTGAAGCGCGTCGAGGGAGACTCAGCCGTTCCGGCGGGCGTATTCAGAGGCCGCAATCGCAGCCCCGTTGAGCAGGAGGAAGGCTGTCACGGCCAGGACGCCGTCGCCAACCAAGTCAGAGGAGGCTACGGCAAGGCAGATCGCGCCCACCCTCAGAACGCCGACTGGCGAGCGAGAGCTCGCTCCTGGCGAGGTCGTCCACTTTGGACTCGGAGCGAGCAGCGCTCACCAACTCCTGAACAAGAGCCAAGAGCCGGTTCGCTACCTGGTGGCTAGCAATCGCGTCTCTCCCGACGCCGTCGAATACCCCGATTCGGGGCAGCTCTCGGTGATGGCCTTCACCGAGAGCCAGACCGGAGAGCCGCTTTGGAACATGCGTTCGCTAGACGAGAGCTAGCTCGCAGGCAGGCTCCCCTGGATCAGAGACGGCGGGAGTGCGCGGGGTCTGGTAGAACCGCGCCCATGGCCGTCACCCGAACCGAGATCGAGACGCAGGTCCTCGCCGCCCTCGCCTTCGCGAGCGAGCAGGAGGTTTCCGCCGTCGATCTGGGCGCCGACTTCGACTCCCTCGGCCTCGACTCGGTGGGTCGAGTCGAGCTCCTGGCGCGAGTCGAGGACTCGTTCGAGACCCACGTGCCTCCCGACGACGCGATCCACCTCGGCTGTGGTCAGGACGTGGTTCGCTACCTTGCCAGGCGGTTGGCGTGACCCCTCCTTCGCTCGTCTCGCTCGGCCTCGAGCTCTGCTCGCCTGTGGAAGAGCTCTACTTCGGAGCCGCCGCCGCGCGCGGCGCTCGGACGCTCCACCTCTACAGCGACGACCCTCGCGCGGAGCCCGTTCCGCTCAGCTACGACCAGCTCCTGATCCGCGCTCGCGGCGCGGCGGCCAGCCTCCGAGTCAAGCCGGGACAGCCCTACTTGGTCCTCGTCACGAGCGAGCTGGAGTCGATCGCAGCGATCTTGGGCGGAATGCTGCTCGGGGCGCTCCCGATCCCCTGCGCGCCACCGGCTGGACTGGGCGGGTTCGCTGGCTGGCGAGCTCGGCTCGAAGAGACGGCCAGCGCCCTCGACGCGCAGCTCGTCGTGGTCCCGAGTGGACTCGCGAGCCTGGTCGAGGGGCCCGGGCTCCCTCCAATCCAACTCGCCTCCGGCCTCGCCCTCGAAGGGCCCGGCGTCCCAGGCGTCGAGGCTGGCCTCTCCCACCTCCAGCTCACCTCGGGAAGCACAGCCGCCCCCAAGGGCGTTCGGATTCGCCACGCGAACCTCGAGGCCAACTTGTTCCACATTGGCTGGAGGAGCGGGGTTCAGGCCGACGACGTCGTCGTCTCCTGGCTGCCTTTGTTCCACGACATGGGCCTCGTGGGCTGCCTCCTGTTCGCTCTCTACTGGAACCTAGACCTCGCGCTGCTCCCCCCGACCGCGTTCCTGAGTCGACCCAAGCGTTGGCTGGACGTGATCGATCGCCACCGTGGATCGCTCTCACCGGCCCCGGCCTTCGCCTTTCCCTACCTCGCGAGCCGGCTCCGTAAGACCGACTTGAGCGGGCTCGACCTCTCGAGCTGGCGAGTCGCCTACTGCGGAGCCGAGCCGATCCACGCCGCCTCGATCGAGCGCTTCGTCGAGGTCCTCCGGCCGGCCAAGTTCGCGCCCGGCACGATCCTTCCCTGCTACGGCCTCGCCGAGGCGACCCTCGCCGTCAGCTTCAGCCCCGTCGGGCGCGGCGTAAAGACCGTTGGCCTCTCCCGCGCAGCCCTGACCGAGCACCGCGTCGTGCGCTCGACAGACCCCCAGGACACGACCGAGGTCGTGCTCCTCGGGCCGCTCTTGCCCGAAGTCCAAGTCGAACTCCGCGATCCCCAAGGTCTGCTCACGGGCCCGGATCAAGTTGGCCAGATCGCGCTCCGCGGACCGACGATCACCCCTGGCTACCAGGGCTCAGCGCCCTTCGCAGGCGACGGACCTTTCCCTTGGCTAGCGACCGGCGACCTCGGGGCTTGGGTCGACGGTGAACTCGTCGTCCTGGGGCGATCAAAAGACCTGATCATTGCCTTCGGCAAGAACCACTCACCGGTTGAGTTCGAGCGCGCCGCCGAGAGCGTGTCTGGGATTCGTCCCGGCAGCACGGCCGCGTTCGCGGTCCCCGATCGAGCCAGCGGAACGGAGGGCGCGGTTCTGTGCTGCGAGGTCCGCGCCGAAGAGAGCGACTGGAGCCGAGGCGCGATCGCGTGCTTGGTCCGTGAGGGCGCCACGTCCCGCACGGGCGTTCGGCCCCATGACGTTCGCCTCCTCGAGCCGGGCTCGATTCCTCGAACCACCAGCGGCAAGGTTCAGCGAGCCAAGACTCGCGAGCTCTACCTCGCCAATCGGCTGACTGGAGCGCCCTCGTGACCCCGCCCCCCCTTCGGATTCGCTGCCTCCCTCATGGCGAAGGCCTCGAGCTGCCCCGCTACCAGACCCCAGACGCCGCAGGAATGGACCTCAGGGCTGCCCTCGAGGAGTCCGTCTCGCTTGCGCCCGGGGAGCACGCCCTGATCCCGACGGGGCTCTGCCTCGCGATCCCGAGCGGATACGAAGGGCAAGTTCGCCCCCGGAGCGGCCTCGCGGCTCGTCACGGGGTCACGGTCCTCAACAGCCCGGGCACGATCGACGCGGACTACCGCGGCGAGGTCAAGGTGATCCTGATCAACCATGGCCAAGCGCCTTTCGTGGTCGAGCGCGGCGAGCGAGTCGCACAGCTCGTGCTGGCCCAAGTCGCTCAACTCGGGATCGAGGCTGTTGAGTCCCTCGACGACACCGAGCGCGGCGCGGGGGGGTTCGGGCACACGGGTCGCGGCTAGCTCCGGTCCCTCACGAGGGGCTGCCTGTAGGCAAGGTCGACGTGCGCGGATCGGTCGACCCGACCGACCTCCACTCGACCCGCAGCCCAAGAGCCCGATCCCTCAGGCTGCCTCTGGACTCTGGGTCTCTGACGGAACGCTTGAGGGCACGATCAAGGGCGGCCTTTATGTTCCGAGCCGCTAAGCTTGAGGACCGAGGTGGCTGTGGCAGAGACGATCCAGATCCGAAGTGCTGAGCGGGTGACCTACAAAGAGCTTCGCGAGAATCCGCAGCGGATCTTTGAACGGGCCCGCCACGTCCCAGTCGTCGTCTACAAGGGCGACGTCAAGCGAATGACGATCAGCTACCCGATCCCAGTGGAAGAGGAGCCGAAGGACCAAGAAGGTCGGTAGCCCGTGGACACCGACGTCGTCCAGGCGGAGTTGACGCGCTGGATCGTGAGCCTCATGCCGTGCGTCTTCGCGCGCTGGCTGGCGAACACCGACGGTCGCTTGCCAGTCACGGTCTTCGACGGCGAGGATCGCGAAGACGACCTGGAGTTGGTCAGCCTCTTCCTCGACCAAACCGAGGACGACACCCACGTCTTCGTTTTCCCCTGGGTCCGCACGTCGAGCGATCTTCGGTCCCTCTTTGAGGACTTCCGGGCTGACCCTCGATGGTTCTGGTCGGAGGTCGTGGGGGCACCAGTCGCGCCCGGCCTCACCGCCCTCTCGCTTCTCTGGGAGACGAACGAGGGTTACCTCTCGCAAGCCATGGGGCTCGCGCCCTTGCTCTCCATGCCCTGTGATGGCCCAGTAACGGAATGGTGCATGATTGACGGGGCGCGAAGTTCGACTTGGTGCGGCATCCAAGCGGCGTCGGCTGGGCAAGGTCGGGTCGGCAAGCTGAGCGGGCGAGGCGCCTGGCCCGGTTCGGTCACGACGACGGTCATGACGGCGATCAGCGATCACGATCAGGACGGCGGTCACGATCACTCCGACAGGGGTCGATCAGGGCCGTCAGGCGCCGTAGCAGCCGGTGGTGAGCCGAGCACGGGGAGCGCGCTCGGGAGGCGAGGCCGGGGGTGACGTCCAGGCACGACGTCAGCGCGCGCTGGGGTGAAC
>JAESQQ010000853.1 GCA_016765095.1 Planctomycetota bacterium
GGGGGTAAACCCCGCCCCTACATTCACCTGTGGCGGTATCTTCGGGTTCAGCCACTAGACGGCGGCCGCTTCGCCGGCCATGGCGCGCGTCAAGTCGTCGAGGTCGACGCTGCCTTCGATCTCGAGCTCGAGGCAGGTCACGCGCGGGAGCATTCGCTTGAGGTAGCGCTCCGCGTAGATCCGACGCTCGGGGTGCCGCTCGGCTTGGTGAACCAGCGACTGGCCGATCTTGACGTCGACCAGCATTTGGCAGATTCGCTCGGCGTGCACGAGGCCGTGGGAGAAGTCCTTCTTGGCGTCCCAGCTCTTCATGAAGTCGCCGCTCAGGATCGCGAGCCGCTCGACGAAGGTTCCCTGGCTCATTTCGCTCTTGAGTTTGGCGGCCAGGATTCGACGGAGGATCGTCTCGGTCGCCGAGTGGAGCTTGACCTTGGCCTGGAGGAGAGCGCGCTCGAGCCCCCGCGAAGTCTGGGCTGCGACCCGCAGGCGAACCGCCTTCTCAATGAACCCCGTTGGATCGCGGATCACGTCGCCGAGGTGGTCCTTGAGGACCATCAGCGCCTGAATCTGACTCGTGCCCTCATAGACGGGCAGCACGAGCGCGTCGCGGAGGAGGCGATCGGCGCCGGTCTCGCTCATGTAGCCCATCCCGCCGTGGACTTGCATGTTGATCCGCGAGAACTCGACCGCCTTCTCGGCGGCTATGAACTTGAGGAGGGGCGTCATGCGACGAGCCTTCCGCTTGGCTCGCTTGTAGCGCTTCTCGAACTCCTTGCGGATCGCAGGATCGCTCGGGGCGTCGTAGCGGAGCCGGGTCTCGAGGCGCTGGCTGACCTCGACGTGGTTGACGGTCTCGAACGCGAGCGCGCGCATTCCACGAAGCTCGGTGTCCATGGTTTGGAGAATGTCGGCCATCAGCTCGTGGTCTTTGAGCAGCTTGCCCATGCTCCGACGCTGGCCCGCGTAGTGGTTCGCCATTTTCAGCGCTTGGTGGCAGACGCCGATCGCTTCGAAGCCGACCGCGACCCGGGCGTTGTTCATCAGGATGAGCATCAGCTTGAAGCCCTGACCGAGCTCGCCGATCTGCTCGCCGACGCTGTCCTCGTAGAGCAGGCTGACGGTCGGCGAGCTGTTGTGGCCGACTTTCTTCTCGACTTTCGTGACGCGCACGTTCTCGATCTTTTCGCCGTCCTTCTCGATCCAGCGGCGGACGAGGAACAGCGAGAGTCCGTCGAGTCCGATCTCGTTCTCGGGGTCGTCGGTCCGCGCGATCACGATCCCGTATTGGCCGTGCCCGGACGTAATGAAGATCTTCTCCCCGTTGAGGCGCCAGTTTCCGTCCTCGTGTTTGGTGGCGCGGGTTCGAATCGCGGCCAAGTCCGAGCCAGCGTCCGGCTCGGTCAAGACCATAGCCCCCCAGGCCTCACCCGTGCCGGTCTCCTCGATCTCCTTCTGGAAACGGCAAGACGTGATCACGCCGTCCTTCATCTCCATGCTGCCCTCCTTCGCGCTGTAGGCGAGGAGCGACATCCCGATTCCACCGAAGAACCCGAAGGTGGTCATCGTCCCGCAGTCGGCCCGCGCGATCACTTCGCAGATCGCGAAGTAGAGCGCGAAGGGGACGTTCAATCCGCCCATTTCGCGGGGCAGGTTGAGCCCAAACATGCCCAGGTCCCTCAGTTGCCCAATGATCTCCTTCATCTCGTCGGGCTCGACGACCTCGCCGTCAACGAGCGAGTTGCCCGTTCGGTCCAGGGCCTCCGCGCGGGGCGCGACCTCCTTGGCCACGAACTCGCCGACCATCGTGATAATGTCGACGTAGGACTCCTTCGCCTCGGCCAAGTCGGCCGGGCCGTCTGGGAGCGTGAATTCGCGCTCGTAGAGCGGAATCAGCGTGTTCCAGTCGACGGTGTTGTTGAGGTGCCAGCGGAGGTCCTCGTTGTCGGTGTAGTAGTTGTCGCTGGGTGGAACGGGCATGTGGACCTCTTGTTGGCCCGCATCCTGTCCGCGTGACGCGCCGTGTCAAGCCCGGAGGGGAAGCGAGATTGGAGGCAGACGCCCCCGAGGCGGAGGCCAATCCCCAACCGCTGTCTGCGATAGACTCCGCGCGGTGGAAACCAAGATCAAGGCGAGCGAAGTCGCGGCTCCTTACCTGGCAGAGGTTCGGGCCCAAGTCGCGGAGCTGGGCGAGCCCCTCCGCCTAGTCGGGATCCTCAGCAGCGAGACCCAAGCCAGCGATGTCTACGCCAACTACGCGGCTCAAGGTTGCGCCAAGGTCGGGATCGAGTTCGAGCGTCGTCACGCGACTCCCGAGGGCGTCTCCGGCGAGATCTACCGCGCGTCGGAGGACCCAACCGTGCATGGGATCATCGTGTTCTACCCCGTGTTCGGCGGCACCCGGGATCGCTCCCTCCAGAATGAAGTCGCGCCTGAGAAGGACGTCGAGGGGCTGCACACCCGCTGGAGTCGGCTCCTCTACAACGACCAGCGCCACATAGACCCCGAGCGGATCAAGAAGGCGATCCTCCCCTGCACGTCCCTGGGGATCGTCAAGGCGCTCCGCCACATGGGCAACCTCGCGAACAACTGCCCGCCCCGCGAAGCGGCGCGCGGCCAGACGATCACGATCTTCAACCGGAGCGAAGTGGTCGGGCGTCCCCTGGCCGCGATGCTGGCTCACGACGGCGCGAAGGTCTACAGCTTCGACATAGACGGGCCTCTCCTCTACGAAGGCAGGGAGACCCTCCCCACGAGCGTTGACCGCGCGACTGCCCTCGCGGAGTCCACGGTCGTGATCACCGGAGTCCCTTCGACTTCGTTCCCGCTCCTCCGCGGCGCTGAGCTGCGCGAGGGCGCAAGCGTGATTAACTTCAGCCACGTCAAGAACCTCGACCCCAGCGTGTCGGAGCGAGCCGGACAGATCCTCAAGCGGGTCGGCCCGATTACGGTCGCGATGCTCCTCCGCAATACGCTCAGGCTCTATCGAAACGCCCAGCCGACGAGTTGAGACGCCCCTCTCCTCGAGCCCAACCCAAGAACCACTCAGCGACGCCCCTCGCGCGCGCCCCCACCTGAGAGGAAATCTCCATGAGCCGCCCCTTGACCTACGAGGACGTCGGGACTTATCCCCTCCCCGGAATGGCTGTGCCGAGCCGCGTCGAGTTCTCCCCTTCGGGCGAACACCTGACCTACTTGTTCTCGGGTGCGGGCTCTCTCGTCCAGTCGCTCTACGCCAAGCCGATCGCAGGTGGCCCGGCGGTGGTGTGTGTCACTCCGCCCGGCACAGGCGACACCGAGGAGGGGCTCTCGCTGGAGGAGAAGCTCCGCCGCGAGCGCCTTCGCGAACGCGGCCTGGGGGTGACGCGTTATGGCTGGGCCAAGCGCGCCGATCGACTCTGCGTCCCGATCTCGGGCGCGGTCTACGTCCAAGACGGGGTCAGCGCCCCGCTCCGGGCGGTCGTCCCCAAGGCCGAGCAGCCGGCCCTCGACCCGCGCCTCTCTCCCGACGGCGCGTGGCTCGCGTTCGTGAGGGAGAGCGAGCTCTACGTCGTCTCCGCGGAAGGCGGCGAGCCGGCTCAGATCACGAGCGGCGCCCGCGGCACGGGCAAGACCAACGGCTTGGCCGACTACATAGCTGAGGAGGAAATGCACCGCCACGCCGGCTACTGGTGGTCCGACGACGGTCAGCAGCTCGCGTTTACGGAAGTCGACGAGACCCACATTCCGGCCTATCGGATCCTGCACCAGGGCAAGGACGCGGTCGGCCCCAGCGCTGAGGAGGACCACCGCTACCCCTTCGCGGGCGCAGCCAACCCCCGCGTTCGACTCGGCGTCGTGGCTCGCACAGGCGGCGACGTCCGCTGGCTCGACCTCGGCGAATACGAGTATCTGGCTCGGGTCCAGTGGCTCCCCGACGGGCGACTCCTGACTCAAACCCAAGACCGAGCCCAGCAAGAGCTGCGCCTCTCGGCCTTCGACCTCGCGAGCGGCGAGCGCCAAGACCTGCTGACCGAGACGAATCCGATCTGGATCAACCTCCACGACGCCCTCCGCCCGATCGGCGAGGGCGCGGGCGTGCCGGAGGCCGCGCGCGGGGGCTTCCTCTGGGCCAGCGAGGCGAGCGGGTTCCTCCACCTCTCCCTGCGCGGTCCCGACGGAGCCTTGATTCGAGACCTGACCAGCGGCGAGTGGCAAGTCGACGGCGTGGCTGGCGTTGATCCCGAGGGTGGGTGGGTCTACTTCACCGCGACCGAGGCAGACGTTCGCCAACAACAGCTCTACGCCGTCTCGCTCTCGGGCGGCGAGCCACGTCGGGTCACCCAGGGCACAGGAATCCACACGGTCCGAGTCGACGCCGAGCGCGGTCGGTTCGTAGATCTCCACCACTCCCTCGAGCAGCCGCCTCGCCTCTCGCTCCGCTCGCTCTCAGACGACGGGGAGCTGGCGGTCCTCCACGAGGGCAGCTCGGCCGACCCCCGCGTGGGTGAGCTCGGCCTCCGGCCGCCGCGGCTCGTGACCCTCGAGGCTCACGACGGCACGGAGCTCCACGCCGCGCTCTACGAGCCAGACGGCGAGGGCCCCTTCCCGACGATCGTCAACGTCTACGGCGGCCCAGGGCCGCAGCGGGTTCAAGACAGCTGGGGCCTGAGCGTCGACCTTCGCTCCCAGCTCCTCCGCGAGCGCGGGTTCCTCGTGATCCGGCTCGACAACCGCGGCAGCGCGCGTCGCGGCCTCGCCTTTGAGGGCGCGATCCGACACGAAATGGGCGACCTCGAGATCAAGGACCAGGTCGCGGGCATTGAGTGGCTGGCGAGCCAGGGCCTGACCGACCCCGCGCGCGTGGGGATCTACGGCTGGAGCTACGGCGGCTACCTGTCGGCCATGGCCCTGGCCCGCGCGCCCGAGGTCTTTAGAGCCGGCGTGGCCGGCGCGCCGGTCACCCACTGGGACGGCTACGACACCCACTACACCGAGCGCTACATGGGCACGCCCCAGCTCAACCCAGGCGGCTACGAGCGTTCAAGCGTGATGCACCACGTCGAGGGGATCAAGGGCGCGCTCCTCCTGATCCACGGCCTGATCGACGAGAACGTCCACTTCCGACACACAGCCCGCCTGATCAACGCCCTGATCCGAGCCCGCAAGCCCTACGAGTTCCTCTTGTTCCCCGACGAGCGCCACATGCCCCGCGGCCTCCCCGACCGGATCTACCTCGAAGAGCGGATCGCGGAGTTCTTCGCGCGCGAGCTGGCTTACAGCTCCTGAGGTAGAAAACCTAAGAGGA
>JAESQQ010000854.1 GCA_016765095.1 Planctomycetota bacterium
GGGCCAGATCGCGAGGGCGAGGAACAGGGCGTAATCGGGCTTGGCGGCCGCGGCCGCAGCCAGGAGGGCAACTCCGCCCGCGAGCCTGAGGAGCGTCGGGCGGGCGTGGGGGATTAGGAGCGCAGCTCCGAGCGCGACGAGCGCTGTGCCGAGCGTATCTGCGAGGGGACGGAGGCCTTCCGAGGCGGCCAGGGGGAGCCAGGCCCAGATCGCGATCGCCCAGGCGCCGGCCAGGGAGCGGGCCCCGATCGCGCGATTCAGCGCGACGAAGGCCAGCCCCGTCAGGAGGGCCCCGGCGAGGGCGTAGGGGGCGTCGCTCCCTGCTCCTGCTGCGAGTCGACCCGCTCCGACGGCGAGCGGATACCCCGGGAAGTGGGGTTCGAAGGCCAGGAGGTCGTAGTGACTGAGCGCGGTCAGGAACGAGACTTCGTCGAAGGTCGCGGGCGTGGTGGGCGCGCAGGTGACACGCCAGGCGAGGCCGGCTAGGGCGAGGGCCCAGAGCACGAGTCGGAGCGCACGACCGCCCGGCGCCAAGGGCTCCTCTCTGCTCATGTGCTCGTGCCCATGAGGGAGCGCCTACTGGCCGGGGCTCGACTTCTTCTTGGGGTCACCGGGGCGGGCGAAGGCGGGGAACACAGCTCGGAGGTGACCCGCGATTCGGAGGGAGGCCCGCTTGAAGGCGAGCGGATCGGGAGCGCGCTTGCCTGTTCCGAGGAGGCCTGGGCTGCCCAGCGCCTTCTTGGCGGCGGCGAACTGCTTGACCACGTCTGCGTGTCGGGAGGGGGCCTTGGGATCCTTCTTGCGCCGGAGGGCGTCGTTGCGACGCACGTTCCCAGCCAAGGCGACTTCGTAGTAGGCCCGGGCGGCCTCGAGCCGGGCTCGCGAGGGGTGGTATTTGGTGAGCTTCTCTTTGAGGTTCCAGTGGAGCTTCTGGAGGAGCCCCAGGTAGACCAGGTTGACCCAGGCCTGGGTCACGCTCGCAGCGGTTGGCTTGGAGTGCGCCGCGGAGAAGCGCTGACGGAAGTCGAGGTTGAGGTCTTCCTTTTGGCGGAGCTCGTCGAGCTGCCAGCGGACCTTTGCGGTTTGGGCGCGAGCCTTGGGCCAGGCCTGACTCCGCGCCGCTCGAATCGCTGCTTGAAAGGCCTTGAGGAGCGGATCCTCGTCCTTGGCGTATCCATAGGCCTCGGCCCGGGATCCGGCGAGGAGGGTCAAGCAGATCGCGATCGCCGCGAGGGCCCTCGGTAAGGAGTTAGCGATCAAGTGGCGAGGCACATGCATTGCGTCAAGAGCCTAACAGGCTCCGGTCCGACACCTGCCCGGCTGTTTGGCGTTGGTGCTCCGTGAGACCATTGGTGTGTCCATGAACTCGTCTCGTTTCTCTCTGACGACCTACTTCCTCGGGACCGGCGTCGTGATCGCGGTGCTCGTCGCGGTCGTGCTCGCGACCTGGACCGCTAACGAGGTCGGTGAAGAGATTCTCCAGGCTCGCCAAAGCAGCGCCGAGCGGATCGCGCTGAACCTCAACCGGAACGTGTTCGAGCGTTTCCTTGAGCCCACGATCGAGGCGTCGGGCTCGGTCGACCTGACCGACCCCAAGCAGCTTGCCGCCCTCGATCGAGTCGTCGCGCTCTCGATCGCCGCTCACGAGGTGCGCGCCGTCTACATATTCGACCTCGAAGGACATATCACCTACAGCACCAACCACGAGCACATTGGGGCCGTGGTCGGAGTCAACCCGAGTTACCAGCGCGCGACCGCCGGCCAGACGACGTCGCTCCTCGTGGCCCGCGGGAATCCCCTCGACGTCTCGGGGCACGCGGTCACCGTGAGCCTGCTCGAGACCTACGTTCCAGTTCGGCGCTTGGACGCCGCTGGTCAGCCGACCGGGCCTCCTGTGGCCGTCATCGAGATCTACCAGGACGCGACCACTCTCGAGTCCGAGCGGCGGGAGGCCATGCTCGAGGTCGCCGGGACGACGACCTTCGCGATCGGGGTCCTGATGCTGGCGCTCTGGCTCTGGATTCGTCGCGCGGAGATCACGATCGAGGAGCGCAGTCAGGCCCTCATGGCCGCGAACGCTCGGCTGGAGGCGCTCTCGCACAACCTTGAGGGCCAGGTCGAAGACCGCACCCGGCGCCTGATTCAGGCCGAGACGCTGGCCAGCGTCGGGACGCTCGCGGCGGGGGTGGCCCACGAGGTCAACAACCCGGTCGCCGCGATCGCGGCCTCGGCGGAGGGCCTCCTGCGGCAGGCTGGTCGCAGCGATACGCTGAGCGATCACCCCGACTTCGCAGACTTCCCCGAGTTTCTCGGGATCATTCGCGACGAGGCGTTCCGCGTGAAGTCGATCACGCGCAATCTGCTCGACTTCAGCCGCGGAGAGGGAGGCGGCACTGGGCCGGTCGACGTCGTCCAGCTGATCACTTCTGCCGCCCGGCTCTGCGAGCACCAAGCCAAGCGTGCTGGCAAGTCCCTAGAGCTCGAACTTCCGGAGCGGGAGGTCGTCGCAGGCAACAGCCCCCGCCTTCGACAGGTCGTCCTCAACTTGACCGTCAATGCGCTCGCGGCTGCTAAGACTCAGCTCCGCTGGAGCGTGACTTCGACTCGGTCGGAGGTCCTCCTGACCTGTCTCGACGACGGGACAGGCTTCGACGAAGAGGCCCTCAAGCGTGGATTTGAGCCCTTCTTTACCCAGGGTGAGGTCGGAGAAGGAACGGGCCTCGGGCTCTGGATCGCGTTCAACGTGGTCGCGGATCACGGCGGGAGAATTGAGCTTGAGAATGGCGCGACCGGGGGTGGCTGCGTAAAGATCTGGCTACCCAGAGAGGGGGCCTAGTGTCACGAGTCCTGATCGTCGACGACGAGCCGAATCTTCGCCGAGTGCTGGGGCGCGAGGTCTGCGCCATGGGGCACGGGGTCAAGGAGGCCGAGGAGGCCGAAGGCGCGCTCCGAATTCTGGAGTCGATGGAGGTCGACTTGGTCCTCCTCGACGTCAACCTCCCCGGCCGGAGCGGCCTCGACCTCCTCCCCGAGCTCCGTCAGCGTTGGCCGCGAACCGAGGTGATCGTGATGACAGGGCATGGCTCTGTCGAGACCGCGGTTCAAGCGCTCAAGGCTGGAGCCTATGATTACCAAGAGAAGCCCTGCCACCTCGACGAGCTAGAGCAGGTCCTCAACAAGGCGCTCGAGAAGCGGAGCCTCGCGGAGCGGAGCGACGCGCTCCTCGACTCGGCGAGCTCGGCCGCGATCGAGTGGGGGGGCAGCCCTGCCATGGAGCAGGTCCAAGCTGACCTCCTCAAGGTCGCCCCGACCGACGTCTCGGTCCTCATTTTGGGCGAAACAGGCACGGGTAAGGAGCTGGTAGCCCGTGAGCTTCATGCCCGAAGCGGCGTCGCGAGCGGGCCCTTCGTCGCGATCAACTGCGGCGCGATCGCGCCGACCCTCGTCGAGAGCCTCTTGTTCGGTCACGAGAAGGGCGCGTTCACAGGCGCCGTTCGCCGCAAGCTCGGGCTGGCCGAGGTCGCCTCTGGCGGGACTCTGTTCCTCGACGAGGTGGCCGAGTTGCCGCTCGACCTCCAAGTCAAGCTGCTCCGATTCCTCCAGGAAGGCGAGGTCCTTCGGGTCGGCGCGACGACGCCGGTCGAGGTCCAAGTCCGGATCGTGGCGGCGACTCACGTCGACGTCGACGCAGCCGTCGAGAGCGGCGAGTTTCGCGAGGACCTCTACTATCGGCTAGGGACGGTCCGCCTCGAGCTGCCGCCACTTCGCGATCGGGGGGGCGACGTTCCGCTCCTCGTCGAGCGCTTCCTTCAGGAAATGGTCGCACGGGGACGCCCGGCCAAGATCTTCTCGCCTGAGGCGCTGGGGATCTTTGAGACCTACGCCTGGCCAGGCAACGTACGCGAGCTCCGCATGATCGTGGAGCGGCTCTCGATCCTGAGCGACGGGGACACGATCGAGGCTGCGGACGTCGAGCGGCGCCTGGGGCGCGGTCGGGGCGCCGGCTCAGGGCTGAGCCTGATGACTCTCCGAGAGGCGGAGCAGAAGCTGGTCGTCCTCGCGCTCCGACGCTTTCGGGGCGACAAGCCGGCTGCGGCCAAGGCGCTGGGCGTCGCGCTCAAGACGCTCTACAACAAGATCAAGAGCTTCGACCTCGACGTCGACGCGATCGTCGCCGGGGGATAGGCGTCTGAGCGCTCTCTTCGACCCTCGCCTGCGCACTCGCGGGTCGCCGCTCTTGGCCCGAGCGCTGCTTGGGTCCCTGATTGGCGCGTCGCTGCTCGGCTGTTCTACGCCTTCCTCGACAGAGCTTGCCGCGAGCGAGTCGCTGGGCGCGAGCGTGCAGGAGCCCGCGGGGACCTGGTCGAGTCTCGGGGAGGACAGCGATCCGCCTGATTTGGGCGAGGCGGCCGATCCCTTCGCCGACCCACCTGACTTGGGTGAGGCGGCCGACCCCTTCGCGGAGTCGCCAGCCTGGGGTGAGGCGCCCGACCCCTTCGCGACGTCGGCCCCGGTTGGAAGCCAAGCGACCTCTGCAGCGCTCTCAAGCGAGACGTTTGGATTCTCGGCCGACGCCCTCGATCCCCGGGGGGATCCCCCCGGCTTCGAGATTCACGGGCGGGCGAACGTGACCGCCGCGTTCACGCGCAGCGGCGAGAGCGTCGATCTCCTCCAAAATAACTCGCTCGATCTCTCGTCGGTGGACGTCTATGTCCAGTGGTTTCCCGTTCACTGGTTTGGGGCTTTGCTTGAGGTCGAGCTCGACTCGGATCTCGACGGCGGCGACCGCACGGTCGAGGTCGAGCTCGAACTCGGCGTCTTGGAGTGGCGCCCTCTGGGCGACGCTCGGCTCCGGCTCCGGGCGGGGCGGTCCCCTGTTCCTTTCGGCCTCGAGCGGCGGCATTATGCTCCGGGCCGGAACGAACTCGCTAATCGACCAGCCGCCTTCTTGCGTGTCTTCCCGGGGACCTACTCGGACAGCGGGGCCTTCCTTTGGCTGAACTGGCCGCTGGGCTCCAACGGGGGGAACCTCGAACTGGAGGCGGCCTTGACCAAGGGCTTGGAGGGCTTGACCCGTGAAGATCGCCCTGACGCGTTCCGCAAGGACGACAACGACGAAGCTCAATTCACCGGCCGAATCGGTCTGACCTTGTTCGAGGTCGAGCCGACACCTGGGCTGAGCGTGCGCGTCCCGGCTCGGCTGACGATCGGCGCGTCGGCCTTGTTTGGGCACTACGACGAGGAGGCGCGACGCCGGATCCAGTTCTTTGGCTTCGACGTCGAGCTTCGCCTGGCAGGGTTCCGGTTGCGGGCCGAGATGATTCGAAGTCAGATCGAGCGCGCGAACGCGCAGTCGAGCTCGCAGGAGGGGGTCGGGGTCTACGTGCTCGTCGCCTACCACTGGTATCCCGACGTGTTCGGGGCGGAGGAGCTGTTCTTGGCATTTCGATACGGCCGCGCTGACCCCGACGACAACGTGCGGGCGCCTGAGGACGTCGAGACCTACCACCTGGGCGGTGGCTGGTCCCCCTATCATGGGCTCTTGCTCAAGACCGGCATCCAGATCGGGTTCGGCTCGCAACAGACCGAGCGGATCGTGTTCCTCGAGCTGGGCTACTCGTTTTGACTGCTCCGCGAAGCCTCCCGCCCTGCGACGCGCTCGTGCTCGGGGGCGGGCCGGCCGGCCTGAGCGCAGCCTGGGAGCTTGCTTGTGGTGGGGCGCGGGTGCTCGTGGTCGAGCGAGAGGACGACACCGGCGGGCTCTGTCGAACGCACGTTCGCGACGGATACCGGTTCGACATGGGCGGTCACCGCTTCATAACCGCCGACCGTGAGCTCCTGGATCGCGTCGTGGCCTTGGCGGGGAAAGACCTGCTCTTGGCCGAGCGCACGAGCGAGGTCGCGCTGCTTGGGAAGCGGTTCAAGTATCCCCTCGAGCCGCGAGACCTCCTCGAGAAGCTCCCCCCCCAGCTCGCGGTCCGGGCCCTGGCGTCCTTCCTGCGCCAGCGACTCCGTCCGCGCAAGGCGCCCAAGAGCTTTGAGGATTGGGCCACCCAGCGCTTTGGGCGCGTCCTCTACGAGCTGTTCCTCGGTCCCTACACCGAGAAAGTGTGGGGCGTCGCGCCCTCGCAGCTCTCCCCGGAGTGGGCCCCTCAGCGGATCAGCTTTCGCAACTTGAGTGAGGTCGCGCGGACGCTCTTGCGGCGTCGAAGTAATAATCCTCAGAGGACGTATGCGAAGACTTTCCTCTATCCGCGGCTCGGTATGGGGCAGCTCTTCACGCGGGTCCGCGAGGCGGCCGAGGGGGCTGGCGCTGAGGTGCTCTGTGGGAGCACTGTCGCCGGGTTCGAGGTCGAGGGCGGGCGGGTCGTCGCGGCGCGACTGAACACGCCCCAGGGGCCCGCTCGGGTCGCCTGCGACTGGGTCTTGAGCACGATTCCACTCCCGAGCCTGGTTGGGTTGGTGGACCCTTCGCTGGCTGCGAGCCTGGGCCAGCGCCTGCCCTTTCGGCCGGTCCGGTTCCTAAACCTCGGACTCCGTGCGGCGAAGGTCCTGCCCACGACCTGGCGCTACGTGGGCGAGGGCGGGCTCCGTGCGGGGCGTCTCCAGGAGCCGAACAAGCGGAGCTTGGCCATGGCGCCCTCCGGTCGCAGTTCGCTGATGGTCGAGATCCCCTATGCGCTGGGTGACGAGATCGACGGACTCAGCGATCGGGACCTCCTGGCCCGGATTCGTCGGGAACTCGAGGCGCTCGAGGTCCCCCTGGAGGACGATCCCCCGGTGGTGTTCTCGGTCCGGGCCCCGGAGGCGTATCCCGTGCACATGCGCGACGCCACGAGCGCTCGGGACGCCGCCTTCGCTCGTCTGGCGCCGCTGGAGAACCTCCGCAGCTTTGGTCGCCAAGGCAGCTTTCGGTTCGTGTTCTCGGACGCCTCAATGCGAATGGGGCTCGTGGCGGCCAGCGGCGTGCTGAGTGAGCGGCTCGCGACCAACCACGAGTTGAGTCGGGTTCAGAGCCGCCGGACCCTGACGGAGGTTGCGTCCTTGGTCAACGCGGGAACTTTGGCCCCTGGCGGTTGAGCGGGTTCCCTGAGTCCGGGGCCAGGGCGCCTGGGCGCTCGTGACCCGAACCTGGCGATTGCGCTCCAGATGCACACGGCGGGTGCCGACAGGAAGAGGGAGAGAAGCAACCGTGCACCACCCTGTCGACGCCGCCCTTTGCCAGCAACTGATCCGAACCGCCCGAGTTCCGGTCGGAGCCCTCGTGGCCTGCGCCGAGGCCCAGCGGACGGCTCGTGACGCGGGCGGTCCGGTGCCTTTCCTGTGGGAACTGCTCGTGGAGCGTGGGGTCATGAGCGGCGCCGACCTCGACGCGGTCCGCCGCGCGAGCGGCGACCTCGGGGCGCCTGTCGACTCGGACCCAGCGGACGAAACGTGCGCTCGCGGGAGCCAGGCCACTCGAGACGACCGGGTTCGAGGCGGCCTCCCCTCGCGGAGTCTGCGGCGCCCCTTCCTTGAGGCGAGCGGCGAGTTCCTCCCCGAGTGGGGCACTCGAGACCGCGACGGCGTCGGCCCTGGCGACGACCTGGGCGGCTACGAAGTCCTCGAGCCGATCGGGCGCGGGAGCATGGGCTGCGTGTTCGTGGCGCGCGACCGACGCAACGCCCGGCGCGTGGCGCTCAAGGTCTTGGCGGGAGAGCGGGCTCGCAAGGGGAGCGAGCGATTCCACCGCGAGGCGCGCCTCCTCTGTTCGGTCCAGCACCCAAACCTCGTCCGGGGGCTCGCGTTTGGGAGCGACGCGGGGCGGCCCTTCCTGGTCATGGACTTGATCGAAGGCCCGAGCCTCAAGCACGTGATCTGCGAGCGCGGTCCGCTCCCCGAGGCTGAACTGCGGGACCTAGGCGCCGGCCTGGCGCGGGCCGTGGCCTATCTCCACCGCGAGGGGATCATTCACCGCGATATCAAGCCGGCCAACGTCTTGATCGGCCCTGACGGTCGGGCCCGGCTCTGCGACCTCGGCCTCGCACGCGAAGAGGGTTTGAGCAGCCAGGCCACCGCGAGCAGCGACACCTTGGGCACACCTTGCTACATGTCACCCGAGCAAGCTCGAGGTCCGCGCGACGTCGGTCCGCCAGCAGACCTCTACTCGCTGGGCGTGACTCTGTTCCACGCCGCCGCCGGCCGCCCTCCCTTTACGGAGGAGAGCGGAATCGTCGTCCTGTCCCGCCACCTCTTCGACGGGATCCCAGACGTGCGGACGCTGCGGCCAGGCCTCAGCGCCGGCCTGGCCCGCCTGGTCTGGCGCCTGACCCGCAAGAA
>JAESQQ010000855.1 GCA_016765095.1 Planctomycetota bacterium
CCCCGCCGATACCAGCGGACCGCCTCGCGGGAGTCGAGCCGGACGTCCCGCCCAGACGCCAATCGACGACCAAGCGAGTGCATGGCCCGGGCGTGGCCCGCCTCGGCCGCTCTCCGCAAAAGCGACACACCTTCCGCGGGCCGCCCCTTCCCAAAGGCGGCCTCGGCCGCCTCAAAGAGCGCAGGTCCCCCCAGGGCTACCGCCGTGGGCATCGGCGAGGGCGACGACCCGACCAAGCTCTGACGGCTCTGCTGCCAAACGCCGGCTCCGACCCCTAGGAAGACCAACAGCGAGACTCCAACGAGCGCGCCCCTGAGCACGCCCCGCGCCCGGGCCTGCCTCGCAGCCTGACGCACGAGCTCCTCGCGACCGAGGCTCTGGAGGCGCCCGAGTTCACTTGAGGCCTCGGCCAACGACTGAAACCTGTCCGCCGGAGACTTCGCGAGACACCGGAGGACAAGGGCGTCTAGGGCCGGAAGCGAGTCGCCGGAGCTCGAAGGAGGAGCAGGGGCGACCTCGAGCGTCGACACAATCACCTCGACCAGACTTTCGCCCTGGATCGGAGGGCCTCCGGTCAACGCGGCGTAGAGCACTGCGCCGAGCCCGTAGACGTCGGTCACGCGCGTCGCCGCGCTGGCCTCACCCTTCGCCTGCTCCGGCGCCCAATAGCCAGGCGTGCCCTGGACAGCTCCCGTTTGGGAGAGGCGAATCGAGGCGTCCTGGAGGAGATCCTTCGCGAGCCCAAAGTCGGTCAGGACGTAGCGCCCGCCCTCGTCACAGAGGACATTGTCGGGCTTTAGATCGCGGTGCAGGATCCCGCGCTCGTGCGCGACGGACAGCGCGCTACAAAGCTGGAGCCCCAGCTCGAGCGTCGCCTCGAAAGAGAGCGGTCCGCGATCACGGAGGTGATCCTCGAGGCTCCCTCCCGCTATCCGACGCATGACGAACCAGGGGACGCCGTCTTGTTCGCCCGAGCCCAGGATCGGAAGCAGCCCCGGGTGAGAGAGCTGAGCCAGGGCCCTGATCTCGCGCTGGAAGCGACGCCGCCCGACCTCGCTCGCAGCGCTACCCCCGACCAGAGTCTTGATCGCGACCTCGCACTGGAGGGTCGGGTGCCAGGCCAGATAGACAGCACCCGCGCCGCCTTCCCCTAGAAGACCCCGAACCGGGTAGGGACCGAATTGAGTCGGGCTCTTCATGGGTCCTCGCGCTCCCGAATCTACCCCGATCCGGTCCCTGGATCGAGGCGAGAGCCGGTCTTCTTAAGCTCAAGCACGGGCTGGGGACCTGCTCACTGTAGGGTGGTCAGTCCGGGAGAGACAGCCGCTTTTGGGCTTAGGTCTGTCAATCCGTCCTCCTAAGCGGGCACGGGCTTCAGTCCGAGGGGCGCGATGGGGGAGGCTCCGGCTTTGGCGAGCGCGACCTCGACCGAGCCGCGCGCGACGAGATACATGCCGTCGGCGGGGTCGCCCTGGCAAACCACCGTCTCCCCCGCCACGAAGGCGATCGGAACCCGAGCCGTGAGGCGACTGGAACCGATCGCTCCCGCGAGGGCGCCCAGCAAGCGCTCGATCGCCCGCGGCCCCCCCACACTCGAGAGGGCCGCCTCGTCGGCCTCGAGCCCCCTGCCCGAGCCGGTCGCGCTGGTTCTCAAGCACGATCTGGAGGTCCTTCATGACCCCCTCGCCAATGTCGCCCCGCTCAAAACCCCGCCCCTACCAGAGCGTATTGCGAGCCGCCCAAGAGAGCGCCCCGCGGGTGGCCCGATTGCGATCTGTAGGGTGCGGGGTTTACACCCCCGCCCGCCGTCTCGTCTGTCCGAGAGAGACAGACGCCCTCTCGGCCGAGGCGCATCAACTTGACGCGACCTGCATCAGCCTCTGTATACCCCGCCCCTGCTCAAGCGTTCTTGCGAGCCGCCTGAGAGGGGCCACTGCAGGTCGACTCGGGGGGCCCGAATGCGATCTGTAGGGTGCGGGGTTCACCCCCGCCCGCCCCCTGTCCCCGAGAGACAGACGACCTCTATTCTTAACCACCTCGGACGCTGTCGCCCGTCGGAGCCACCAGCGCCTGAAACACGAGCGCGTCCTCAGGCCAGCGGAGCGCCGCTAAGGAGGGCTCGATCTCGACCTGGCTCCGGCGCTTGTAGCCGAGCCCCACGGAGTAGTCGATCACCCGGACCCCGCCCTTGGGCCCCAGCTTGGCCGTTGGCTCGATCCCCGCTAGGGGATCGGGCTCGTCGGGGTTCGTCGCGAGGCCGCCCGCTGTGTGTTGGCTCCGCCAATAGTGACCGACGACGACGACCGTCTCGCCCTCGTATCCGTCCCACCAGCGATCCCGCTTGCTCATGCGCCACTTCCCGCCCACGAAAAACGGCTTCCCGCCCACGAGCGACTGGGGACCCGAGGTCAACTGCCGGATCGCGTTCCCCTGCTCGAGGACCTCCTTCTCACCGATCGCCTCGCAGAAGGGGAACTGCTCGCTCGTCTTCTTGAGCCGGTCGAGGTCCTCGCGAACCAACCCCGCGTTCTCGGCCGCGATCCGCCCCTCGAGGCCCTGAGCGACGATCTCCCGGGAGATCCGCTCTTCCTCCTGATCGAAGAGCGCGATCACCGAGCTCGCCTCGCGAACGAGCGCCACCGCGCGCTCGTCCCAGCAAGCGTGGACCACACGCAGGTCCTCGCGCTCGAGCGCGATCGGGAGGGTCGCGAAGAAGTCCAATAGTGCCTGGCGCTCGGCGTCGGTCTCCACGGGGCGCTGACGCATGCGGAGGTCGTCCCCGTCGGACTCCACGTCCTTGCCAATGAACCAGCGCGAGCCCTCCTTGGACTTGCCACGCATGAGGTTCAACTCGTGGTTCCCCAACACGCACTGCGCCCGCCCGCGCTCAACGAGCCGGCGCACGAGGTCGACCACGCCGGGGCTGTCCAGGCCGCGATCGACCAAGTCGCCCAGGAAGACCAAGCGCCGGCCGTCTGGGTGCTCGCCTTGCTCGTCGTAGCCCAGCTTCGCGAGCAGCGCCTGGAGCGTGGGCAGCTCGCCGTGAATGTCCCCGATCAAGTCCAAGGGCCCCTCAAAGAGCCTCCGCACAAGCGAAGTCAAAGCTGTCATGGAGCAACTCCCTGGCCCGAAGGCCCGCTCGCGCAGTCTGCGAGTCGATCCGCGAGGCCCGTGAAGCGCGAAATCATGCGCCCCAAAGCGGCCTCCCAGAGCCCAGGATCGCCGATCAGGACCACCGAGCGCCGGGCGCGCGTCACCGCGGTGTAGAGCACCTCGCGAGTCAGCAACGCGGTCTCGCGCTCGGGCAGGACGAGCGCCACGTGCTCGAACTCGCTCCCCTGCGCCTTGTGGACCGTGGTCGCGAAGGCGTGCTCGATCTGACCGTGCAGCAAGTCGAGCGGGAAGCTCCGATAGCCCGTGCTCGTCGCGAACACGCCCCGGGGTCGCGGCGAGGCCCCGGGGGTCGGCTGGACCTGGAGCACCAGCCCCTGGTCGCCATTGAACAAGCCCTTCTCGTAGTCGTTGACCGTCGCCAACAGCGGCTCGCCCAGCACATAGGCCGCAGCCGCGGACGCCCCGAACGTGATCTGGAGGGTCTGGTGCAGCGCAGCGTTGATCGTATTGACGCCCTGGTAGTGGACACGGGTCGGGCAGAGGATCCGCGCCCGGGCGTAGTGGGCAAAGAGCCCCTCGAGTCGCGCGAGATCGACGGCTTCGAACTGACCCGTCTCGCTCAGCGCGAAGGGCGTGCGGAGCACCTGGGCGAAGTCCGGCAACGAGCGGATTTGAGTCTGGAACCAGCGCCTCAGGAAGGCCTCCAGGACGTCCTCCCCTGACTCGCGGAGGAGCGACTCGACGCCCTCGAACTCGACCTCGGCCACCTTGGCTCGGGACTCAAGCAGGCCCTCGACCGAGGCGCCGGCTTGGATCGCCTGAGCCAGGCCCAGGACCGCCGAGCCGCCCGGGTCCTTGGGATCCATGCGGTAGTTCCGCGTCAGCCGGACCGAGCAAGCCGCCAGGGGGTGAGTTGACTCAGGTGGGGTCGCTGGACCCGTGGGGGGGATCAAGTCGCGGAGCACGGTCCCGGCTCCGACCGAGGGGAGCTGGTCGGCGTCGCCGAGCAGGATCAGGCGCGCGCCCGGACGCAGCGCCCGCACGAGGCGGTCAAAAAGGTGGAGGTCGATCATGGACCCCTCGTCCACGATCACGACTTGCTCGGCGAGCGGGTCGTGCTCGTGGTGACGAAACCACGTCCCTCGCCGCGAAGCGCCCAGGAGACGGTGCAGAGTCGAGGCCTCGGGCAAGTCCGCCGCCAAGCGCTCGTCTTCGGGATCGGGCGCCGAGAGCTGGGCTAGGCTGGCCTCTAGCGACTCCCGCACGCGCTGGGCCGCCTTGCCCGTCGGCGCTGCGAGCGCGATCGAAGTCGGCTCGATCCCGACCCGGATCAGGACCCGGAGGAGGTTGGCCAGGATCGAGGTCTTCCCGGTCCCGGGGCCTCCCGAGACCACGGTCAGCGAACCGCCCAGGGTCGTCTCGACCGCCTGGACCTGCTCCGGCGCCAGCTCGAGAGGCGCTCCGGAAACGAGCGGAGGGTTGTCGAGCACCGCAGCCAGGGCCGAGGCCTGCAGGTCCGGGGCGATCGCGGGCGAGGGCCTCGCCTCGAGGAGCCCGCGAACCGCACGCGCGAGGCGGTCCTCAGCCAGGAGGAGCTTCTGGTGATAGACGTGCCCGGCTTCGAGGACCAAGGGCGTTTCGGGAGGCGCTGGGGAGAGCGGACCGCTGACCTCCACCAGGACCCGCGAGAGGCGCCCTAGCTCCGGTCCAAGCAGCCTCGCCAGAGTCGCGCTGACTTCCGCCACGCTCGGCAGCGCAGCGGGCGGCTCGTCACCGGGTGCGAGCAGAGCCGCGAGGGCCTCAGACGGCTGTTCAGGGCTCGGGGCCGGCGTCCGTGTGCTCCCTCGACTCTGGTCAACCAGCGTGCAGAACGTGAGCAGGAACAACGCCTGGCGCTCGACCTCGTCCAGCCCTTCCTGCCAACTCGCCAGCTCCCAGGCCAGCGCGCCCTGCTCGCTCCCGAGGTCGTATTCGTTGGCCGCGTTGCGGACCACGTGCCGGAACACCGCCAGGGCGTCTGCTTGCGACGCCGCGAGTGGGGAGAGGATCCCCTCCCCCGCAGAGGCCGCGCCAAAGGGCGTCCAGGGAAGCACGACCTGTCGCTTGCGACTCATGAGCGGATCTCCTGCGCAGCCAACTCGGCCTCCCAGCGCTTGAGGTCCTCCCAGCTCGGCCGGACGGCGTAGACGCCGCTCCCCGGCGGCAAGCTCGGCCGCATGCCTCGCACAAAGGCGTAGACCGCGCCGCCAAAGCGCGCCTCGTAGTCCTCTTCGCTCTCGATCCTGAGGAAGCGAGCCAAAGCCAGCGAGTAGAGCTGAAGCTGGATCTGATAGTGCAGCTTGACGTGCGTCGCGAGCGGACCCGTCGGAGCCGGGTCGAACCCGCCGCCCACGCGATCGGTCTTCCAGTCGAGGAAGTAGGCCCGCCCGCACGTCGGGTGACGGAACAGGAAGTCAATGAAGCCCCGCACGTAGCCCCGCGAGACGACCAGGCGCTCGCCCTCGCTCGGGAGGTAGAGCGGCGTCCCGCCCGACTCCGGCAAGGGGTAGACGAACTCGGGCTCACAGAGCGGATCGCGAACGGAGCGCAGCCCGCCCGGGATCGGACCGGTCGGCAACTCGAGAGGCACCAGCAACGAGTCGTAGACCAAGGACGCCGCCGCCGGAATGTGCTCCGACGAGATCCCGTAGTGACGCGCGGCGCGCTCGAAGATCGCCGCGATCTCGGGCCGAGTCGACCACTCCTCGAGCGGGGGCGGTGGATCTCCCGCGAGCGAGTCGAAGTCGGTGTGCTCGTAGACCTCGTGCACGAACGAGCCCATGTTGGCCCCGCCGGGCAGCCCGTCGTCGGGCGGACGCTGCAGGGCGGGCGCCTGGGGCGGCGTCTCCTCGGTCTCGGCCTCCTCGCGCGGAGGCTGCTCGCGAGGAGCCTCCTCGGAGCCCGCCAGGGCCGACTTCAGCTTCGAGTAGCTCGTCACGATCCGGGGGGTGTGCGCCGGGTCGTAGCGCAGGGCCACGCAGGCCTCGGCGAGCGGGTTCGCTGGATCGAGGAGCGCCGCCGGAGGCTGCCAGTCGCCGAGTCCGCTCAAGTCGGCGGCTGGCGGAAGCTCCGGCGGATCGTCGGGGGAGATCTCCTCGACCTCGAACAATGCGCTCGGCAGCCGGTCGGCGTCGGCCAGATCGGCCAGGCGCTGAGCCACGTGGATCATGCACCCGCCCAGCCGCGGGTAGGACCAGCCGTCTGCGCCGCGGGAGAACGCCGGCAGGTAGAGCCGCCCCTTGGCCCGCGTCATGGCCACATAGATCAAGCGCCGTTCCTCGTCCTCGAGCTCGTCCCGGATCCGCTGACGAACTTCCTCCGACGGCTGCCCGACGTGCACGACGCGTTGTCCGTGCACGTCGTGATAGACAAACACGCCCTTGCCCGCCGCCTCCTCGAGATCCTCCTCGCGCCGCTTCTGGTCGCGCGCCCAAGCCCGCTTCGCCTCCTCGTCCGTCAGTTTCTCGTCGCGGCTCTTGCTCTCCTCCTCGTGATAGAGAAAGACCGAGTCGCCCTTGCGGTGCGTGATCCCGCCAAAGAGGAACACGCAGCCAGCCTCGAGCCCCTTCGCCTTGTGCATGGACATGATCTGCACGGCGTCCGCGTCGGACTCGAGACGCTGGACGTTGCCGTCCTCGCCCTTGGGCGAGCGCCGCTCGTTAATCCAGCTCCGGAGCAAGAGCGACAGCTCGCGCAGATCAAGGCGCGCGCGCCCGACCTCGTCTGTGAGCAGCTCGAACAAGTGGAGGTAGTTGGTCAGCTCGCGCTCGCTCTCCTGGAGGAACACCTCGCGCCGGATCAGGCCCGAGTCCGCGAGGATCCTGGCGAACAACGCCTCGTACGAGCGCGCGTCGGCCAGCTCCTGCCAGACGCGCAGCCGCTGGTGGAGCGGGTGCTCCGAGCTCACCGACTCCGCCGCGGGGAGGTCCGCCAGTTCGAGGCCGAAGAAGGGCGTCGTCCAAGCCTCCGCCCGACGAGCCTTGCTCCAAGGGGCCCCGATCGCCGCCAGCAAGCGCTGAATGTCGTCGGCTTCGCGCGTTTGGAGGAGGCCGTCTTGGCGGTAGAAGGCGTGGCGCACCCCCGCCTCGCGAAGATAGCCCGCGGCCTCGCCCCCCTCGCGCGCTGAACGCGTCAGCACAAACACGTCCCCGAGCGAGATCCGGGTCTGCTCGCCCTCGCGCTCCAAGCTGAGCCCCTCGTCTCGAATCCGGCGGATCTCGCGCGCGATCCAACGTCCGTGCAGAGCGCGGACCGGGGCGGCCTTGAGGACCTCGCCCCCAGCCCCCGAGAGCCGACAGACCTTGATCGGCGCCGGAACGGGGCCTTGGTCCGGCACGAGCGTCCGCAGCGGCTCTCCTGCCGTGACGCCGTCGTCGTAGGGGATCCCCGCGGTCCGAAAGAAAGGAGGCTCGGCGCTCGGGTCGAAGAAGCGGTGCAGGGCCTCGATCAGGGCTGGCGTCGAGCGGAAGTTCTTCTGGAGGGGGACTCGAACCGCCCCTTGAGCCTCCAGCTCGTCTCGTGCCCGAAGGTAGGTGAACACGTCACCGCCCCGGAACCCGTAGATCGCCTGTTTGGGATCGCCGACGACCCACAAGCCGTGGCCCTCGCTGCTCTCGAGGAACAGCCGCCGAAAGACCTCGGCCTGAACCTCGTCGGTGTCTTGGAACTCGTCGATCAGGGCGTGAGAGACCTGAGCGCGGACCCGCCGCAAGAGCGCCTCGCTGGCGGGGCCGCCGTCTGCGAGTCCGTCGCGAACTCGAATCAGCATGTCGTCGAAGTCGTAGAGCCCGCCCTCGGCCTTGATTCGCTCGATCCGCTCGCGCGCGTGGGGCAAGAAGATCTGAGTCGCCGCCGCCTCGTAGGTCGCGAGCCGACGCGAGACGCGACGGAGCCAGACCACGAGCTCGAGGCCGTCCTCGCTCAGATCCTTGATCGCCCTCTGGACGTGGTCTTTGAGCACGTAGTCGAGGACGTAAGTCAGGTCCTTGTCGACGTGGACTTCGAGCAGCGTGGGTGGGTCGATCCAGCGCTTACCGATCTCCTCGAGGCGCACCAGGCGCTTGAGGGTCGCGTCCCTCGTGTTCTTCCGCCCCCCCGAGGCCTCGATCGCAGCCCGCAGGGCCGCCATGAGGTCCACGTCTTGGATCAACCCCGAGAGGCCCTCGAGCGAGTCGTTAAGAGCGACCCCGTCGAGCGGCGGGCGGATCTCTGCGCGCTTGCGGTGGACCTCTCCGAGGAGCTTCTCGAGGTCGTCGACCGAGCGCCCGCTCCCGAGCCAAGCCTCCAGCTCGCGATCGAGAGGCGCGCAGGCGTAGACCTCCCGGAGCGCTTGCTTGAAGGCGAGCGCGAAGGCCTCGCTGGGGTCGATCACTTCCTGGCGGAGCAAGCGGCCGAGGAGGAACGCGTTCTCGGTCAGGAGCCGCTGACAGAACCCGTGGATCGTGCTGATCGGAGCCTGATCGAACGCGACCAGCGCCGCGCGGAGCTGATCGCGAGCGAGGTCGGTCAAAGTCCAGGCTTCGGCGCCGGTTCCCGGTGGCGTCTGGTCGCACTCCAGGACCCGCGTCAGGAGCGAGCGCAGGCGCGCCCGCAGCTCGGCGGTCGCCTTCTCTGTGAACGTCACCACCAGGATCTTCTCGATCGGGACCCCGATCAGGATCAAGTCGACGACGGCGTGCTCGATCGTAAACGTCTTCCCGCAGCCAGCGCTGGCTTCGAACACCGCCAGCCGAACCGGGGCGTCTTCGCTCCGCAGGAGGCGGAGCACGGCGGGGCGGGGGTAGCGCACCTCGCTCATGAGCTCACCTCCTCAGGCTCCACTCGGCGCGTCACGAGGGGACCCAGCCGAGCCCAGGCCAGCGCCTCGCCGTCGGTCGGCGGAGCGAAGCGACCGGGCTGAGGGACTGGGCCGTAGTCGTCGCTGTCCCGGTTCCAGCCGTCGTCGCGGCTGGCCTGAATCCGCGCCGCGAGGCCACCCGGCGCGACGCCCTCGCGGTGCCACTCCTCCACGTAGGGAGCCGTGACGTCAATGGGGAACAAGACCTCGTGCGGGCCGCCCAGGAACTGGCGGAGGAGGAGTTGGAGGTAGTCGCGCGCCTCCTCGCACGTGAAGGGGCGGATCCCGCGGTAGTGCTTGGGGTACTCGAGGTTGGCCCAGCCTCCCGGCGAGACGACGGCCCGAAAAGGGCCCTCGCAGGTGTTCCCCGTCGCGGCCAGGACCACGTGATCGAGGAACCCACGGACGACGTGGCGTTGGCTGGCCTTCTTGGCGAGCACGAGCTGCAAGGTTCCGCTCTGCCCGGGCAGGACAGGGAGCGTGCTGCCGTGGAGCCGAACCTGCACGACGTGCGGCTCTTGCGGGGTCCCCAGGTCGACCTCGACCTCCACGGGCGGCGCGAGCACGTCGCTCGTGCCGCGCCGGGTCGCTTGTCCGAAGCGGTGGATCGCGAGGGAGCGCAGGGTGGCGTCGTCGAAGTGGCGGGCCACGTTTCGCCGCCACGACTCGAGCACGTAGAGGTGGCGTCCGCGCTCGACGCGCAGGAAGACCCCCGTCGGGAGCCGACCTTCGAGCTCGGCGCGGAGAATCCGCGCGTCGAGCGCACGCTCCAAGGGAGCCTCCTCGAACGGGGTCCCGACCGGGACCGCGGCCAGCGCGTCGTAGAAGGCAGCCCGCAGAAGAACGGTCGCGTCCAGGATCGACGTCGAGAAGGGCTCGTCGTCGCCGGCCAAGACGTCGGCGTCGTCGGCGTCTCGGAAGCCCAGCCGGCGCTTGCCCCAAGCCTGGAGCGGGCTCGAGAGGAACTCGTGGAGCGTGCTGAGCGGGAGTCGGAGCGCAGACTCACTCCGGGGAGCAGACGAGGCGTCGGGCCGACAGGCCCCGACCAGGGGCTCGAGGAGCGCGCGGGCCTCGGGTGCGAGGCGCGCGGTGAGTTCGGCCGGGGCAGGCCAGACCG
>JAESQQ010000856.1 GCA_016765095.1 Planctomycetota bacterium
GCGCTCCACAGTTCCATAGACCAGGGCGAGGCCGAGCCCGGTGCCCTCACCTGCGTCCTTGGTCGTGAAGAAGGGCTCGAAGAGTCGATCGAGGTCCTGAGGCTCGATCCCCGCACCCGTGTCGGCGATCTCGACGAACAGATCGTCGTCTTCACGACCCACTCGAGCCGCGACCTCCCCACCGTCAGAGACGGCGTCGAGCGCGTTGAACAGGAGGTTGAGGACCGCCTCCTTGAGGGCGTCGGGGTCCCCAAGCAGCTCGAGTTCGGACTTGGGTGCGACAAAGTGGATCGGGTGTTCCTTGGCGCGCGGGTCGAGGCGGGCGAGCAGAACTGCGTCGCCGACCACCTCTCCGAGGTCGCAGGGCTGCGTGACCCGGGGTCGGACCCGCGCGAAGTCGAGCAGGCGACGGACGACTTTCTTGAGTCGATAAGCCTCGCTCTCGATCATCTCGAGGTAGTCCGGAAAGTCCTCGAACTCGGGGAGGTCTTTGAAGACAGGGTCCTTGGCGCGATCTCGAAGGCCCTCGGCAGCGCCCGCGATCACCGTCAGGGGATTGCTCACCTCGTGCGCGACGCCCGCAGCCAAGCGCCCGACCGCTGCCAGCTTCCGCTCGCGCTCGAGGTCCTTCTCTCGAGCTCTAAGGGCCTCGGTCCGGCGACGAACCTTGTCTTCAAGACCTTGCCGACTCTCACGGAGGGACTGGGTCATATCGTTGAAGGCTTGGCCGAGCTGGCCGAGCTCGTCGTTGGTCACGATCGGGACCGCGACCTCGAGGTTGCCGCGCTGGACCTCGCGCGCGGCACGGAGCAGTCGCACGATCGGATGCGCGGTGGCTCGAGCGAGGACGGCAGCCCCGATCACCGTGAACACGAGCGAGAGCGAGAGCCCGCCGACGGTGACCCAGGTGTTGAGTGAGTCTGCGCGGTCGACGACGGCCTTCGTCGCGAGGCGTGCTTCGTGGCCGACCGGCTCGATCACGCCCTCCTCCCGCACGCGGACCACCTCTCGAGAGGCGGGCTCGGCGACGTCGAGCTCGCGAAACCCGCTCCGGCCGGCGTTCTGAGCCTCCGCGTAGGCCACGCCGCTGCGGCGATAGACGACGACGGCGCTCCGAATCTCCGCGATCGCAGCCCGCGAACTGGGGGAGCTGGTCAACTTGCCCAGGCTCACGCAGTGAATCAAGACCCGGTCCGCGTGGCGCCGCAGCTCGCGGCGAGCTCTCCCGGTCGGGGGTCGGCTCAGTTCGTCGAGTGAGGGGAGCTGGGCCAGCTCTGCTTGTATCTGTCCGCAGAGGTCGTCGGTCTGAGCATAGATCTGGAGGCGGTCGACGTCGCGCCCCACGACGCGCAGCGACCACGCTGCCGCCAGTCCCTGGACGAGGAGGAAGAGCCCAGAGGCGAGGAACAAGAGCAAGAACCGGGTCCGAAGCCGCACGGCTGCGTTGTACCCCTTTTCCAGAGCGGGGGTCTGGCGTGAGCGAAGAGGGACTGCGCCCTCTGGCCCTAATCCGATACGCTCTTGGATAATCGACCGGAGGCCACGATTCTGAGAGGTCGCCCACGAGCGTGGTTTCACGACTCCCTCCGGCTAGGAGGGCGACCTCGCTCAGAATCGGGCCTCCGGTTTACTGGATTCATTAGATGACGGAGGCGCACGATCGGGAGCGGGCCTCGCGAGGCAGAGAGTCGGGAATCTCGCACTCACACCTAGAGACAAACGCAAGCGAACCAGCTCCCGGCCCCGTCGAGATCGCGCTCTACGCCCACGTCTTTCGCGGACTCCTCGCAGGCGTGTTGACGATCCTCGTGGCTGGCGTCCTCCTCGAATGGTTCGGCTACAGCGAGCCATTGGGCAGCCTCGTGCGAGCCAGATCCCGCTTCGATACGCTCTACGCCGGAGTGGGATTCGGGGCCCTGCTTGGGCTCGGCTATGGGCTGAGCTGCTCGGTTCGGCGCTCGCTGGTGGCGGCGTTGATCGTGATTTCCACGCTGGCGACGGCCTGCCTGGGTGGGCTCTATCTGGCGAGCGTGCTCCGCCGGGACTCGTCCGGCGCGCTCCTGTGGACCGTCAAGCTCGCGCTCCGCTCAAAGACCTGGCTCCACCTCCTGCCAGCTCTTCTTCCCTGCTGCGCGGTCCTTGTGGCTCTTCGGTTGAGCGAACCCGCCGGTCTGCGTGCTCAGATCCGAGCCGCGACGCTGGCTGGAGGGGCAGGGGCAGTCGTGGTCTATCCCGAGGTCCCGTTCGCATCCCTGGTCTGCCTGCTCCTCCTCGGCGGCCTGTTCCCGCTCGGTCTCCAAGCAGGAGCCTACGCCGTCAATCGACTCGCGCAGCGGCTAGACGGCTCTACGCCATGGCCAGACGCTCCCGCCGAACTCAGAGCCCTGCTCGCCCGATTGCCCGAGGACTCGCGAGGTTTCGACTTCGTCCGCTGGCGCGCAGGTCTCCGCGGAACGCGCGAACTCGACGGGTTGATCCGAGTCCTGCTCTGCGTGCTGGCAGTCTGCGGCCCTTTCCTGCTCCTCAGCCCAGCGGCTGGGCTTGAGCTTGACCGACCCAAGTTCTTCGCGCTCGCCAGTAGCCTGGGGACCTTCACGCTGCTCGTCGCTCCCCTCGCCCTGAGGCTCGGGGGTGCAGACGCCCGCCAGCCCCCCTCCAGGTTGCTCTTCGCCGGGGCCGGACTGATGGCGCTCGCGCTCGTGATCCCGCTCCCCGTTAGCAACCACGAGGGATACCGGCTGGCTGCCCTGCTCGTTGGAGCAAGCGTCCTCGTGGGGCTTGTTCCTTGGCGACTCGCTCTCGCCACCGTGGGCCTGTGCCTCGCCTGCGGGAGGGCCTGGCGGCCACTCTGGGCTCAGTTGGGGGCTGTGATTGATCCGATCGCCAGGGTCTCCTGGTTGGCGTTCCCAGACGCTCGATACCCGCTCCAGAGCGGGGTGATCCTGATGCTCCTCGCGCTCCCTTGGCGCTCGCGCGCTGCCCAGCTCAGCGAAATGCTGACCATGCTTGCGTTCGGGATCTTGGCCGCCTTCGCTGGGGTTCGACTCGCTGGGCTCCCCGCCAGCTGGTACTGGAGCTACGAGCTGATCTTCCGCGGGCTCTCGATCTCCATGCTCTTTGGTGCTGCGGGCGCGGCCCTCGGCGCTGGGGTCCACGGCAAGACCTTCCGGACTCTCCTCGCGGCGGTCCTCCTGGGCGCCTCAACCTATCTGGCCACGACCAGCGAACTCGAGGTCCGCCAGCGCCCCTACAGCGCGACCAACATGGCGCTCCTCGCTGCCGCTGAGGCGGGCGATCGGGAGGCTGCCTTTAGGCTCGGCCAGAACCTGCGCTACGGAATCGACGAGCCAATGTGGCCTAAGCGCCACCCCGTCGGCGGCTGGACCTGGATCCGTCGAGCCGCGGAAGCTGAGCACCCCGAAGCCATGTATCGCTATGGAATCGCGCTCGCGATCGGCTCCCCCCAAGGCATCGTCAGGGACCGAGCCGCCGGCCAAGCGTGGGTGGTGCGCGCAGCGAACGCGGGCTCGCAACGCGCTCGCACCTGGCTGGAGGACCCGGAGCGCTGAGCGAAACCGCCTCGGGCTCAACCGCCCTCGCCGCCCCCTTCACCTTCTCCTTCGCCGGTCGCGCCGCTGTCGTCGATCTCGCCGCGCACTTTTTCTCCCTCGCCGGTCGCGCCGCTGTCGTCGATCTCACCGCGCGCTTGGCGATTGCTCTCGGACCTGGCTTCGGCCTCCGCCTCAGCGCGGCGGAGATCCGCGAGCCGCTCAGAATCGGCCAAACGAGCCGTCTGCCTCGCCTCGGGAGCGAGAATGTGCTGGGCTGCGAGGAGACCCGTCTTCTGCGCCGCGTCGGTCGAGTTGACCCGGATCGCGTCGTCAGCAGCTCGCCCCGCCGCCGCAGACTCGTCCGAAGTCACGACGTGGAGCGTCTGAGTGGGGAACGCGATCTCGATCCCCAGCGCGCGGCAGAGTCGAAGCATGTCCAAGATCAAGCGCTGGCGCTCCCGCAGCTCCCGGCCCCAGTCGGGGGTCTCGAAGAAAGCGTAGATCATGACCTCGATCGACGAAGCCGCTAGGCCGGTCACCGAGACCAGGTAGTAATCCTTGCGGGTGTAAGGGTGACTCCTGATCAACTCCCGGATCCCCTCACAGAGGGCCTCGAGCTGCTCGGGCGTGGTGTGATAGCTAACGCCTAGCTTCGTCGTCCAGCGACGATACTGGCGACGCCCCATGTTGTCGACGACCGCTGTCAGGAGCTTGGCGTTGGGGAGTGTGATCACCGAGTTGTAGAAGGTCCGAATTCGCGTCGAGCGGAACCCGAGCTCTTCAATGCTGCCCTCGACCTTGTCAATCAGGACCCAGTCCCCGACCTCGAAGGGCCGATCGAGCACGACCGTAATGGACCCGAAGAAGTTCTTGACCGTGTCCTGCGCTGCGAGGGCGAACGCCAGTCCACCGAGGCCGAGACCGGCCAGGAGGCTCTTGATCGAGAACTGGAGCGTGTCGGCAATGAACACGGCCCCGAACACGACCACGAAGGTCTTGAGCGACTTGCGAATCAGGGGGACGAGGAGGTCGTCGTAGCGGCTCTCGGTCTTGAGCGCCTTGCGCTCGAGCGCCTCACACACAACGTCGACCACGCGATAGGTGCCCCACACTGCAACCACGGCCGAGAGGCTCTTGATCGTGATCATGATCACCTTGAGGACGTCCTCATGGAGACCGAGCAGGTCGATCACGAGCCACCAGAACCCGGTCATGATCAGAATGCCGAAGGGCCGGACGCCCGACTTGACGCTGGCGGGGTCGGGGTCGGCGCCGCCCGCCTCGAGGACCCGCACGATCACGACGCTCATGATCCTGATCGCGATCACGTGAGTCACGAGCCCAATCAAGACCAAGATCCCGAGCGCGGCCCACTGCCAGAACTCGAGCATGAAGGCCCGCCCAGTCATGTTCGCGGGCACGTGGTCCCGGATCCAATCGCTGGCGTGAGCGTAGGTCTTAGGGGGGGGCAGAGGCTTGGCCTTGACTGGCGCCGGCGCTGCCCGCGCCCGCTTGACCTGGACAGCCAGCATTCCCTGGAGGTCGCCCAGGCAGCGCCCAGCGAACTTCCACTCCTTGCCGACACGCTCCAGGATCACTACGCCCTTTCCGCTCGGGTCGCGGTAGAGCACAAAGGGCTTCGCCTGAGGGTCGCTCGGGATCTGATCCAAGCGGGCGTGGGTCCCGCGGACGAGGAGCGTTCGAAGCTGGCCTACGTAGACCCGCCCATAGAGGTCGCGCTCGTCCTCGTCGATCGCCGAGAGGTCTAGGCACTCGATCGCGGTCTCGAGGGCCTGTGGATCGTCGAGCGCCCGACTCGCGGTCCCCAGAAAGAGAGAGTAGACCTCCTGAGCCGTCCCACGCTTGGCGGCCGGAGTCGGAGCCGGAGCCGGGGCAGGAGTCGGAGTCGCGCTCGGAGCCGGAGTCGCGCTCGCGCTTGGAGTCGGCGTCGGCGGGTCTTGAGCGAGGAGGGGCCCACAAAGGGCGAGCAACAGCGCCAAGAGTGCGGCGAGAACACGGTTGGGGGTCATGAACGCCTCCAGGGCAGACCTCTCGAAGCAGGAGACCGCCCGCGTCCGAGGCCGCTCGTCCGACGATCCCGCGCAGCGAAGGCCAGACAGGGCTCGGAACCTACGAGGCCTGCGGTGCTCCTTCAAGGCTGGCGACCCAGGAGGATTCTGAGCCCGGGCGCAAGGAGGCCCACCTGGCCCTCACGGTTGTCACAATGCCGGCCCAACATGAGGAGAAGGCTATGAAGGCTGGAGACACGGCCCCCGAGTTCCGCGCCAAAGACCACACCGGCTCTGAGCGCTCGCTGGGTGACTACGCGGGCCAACGCCTCGTCCTCTGGTTCTATCCCAAGGCCGACACGCCCGGCTGCTCGCGCGAAGGCTGCGGATTCCGAGACCTCTACGAGCGCTTCCAGGCCAAGGGCGCCCAGATCCTAGGCGTCAGCTTCGACGCTCCGGCTGATAACGCGGCCTTCGTGGAGAAATACAACTTCCCCTACCCACTCCTGAGCGACACGGACCAAGCCATAGCCAAGGCCTACGGCGCCTTCTCCGCCGCCTCGCCCGACTACCCCCAGCGAAACACGTATGTGATCTCCGCCGAGGGCACCCTCGAGCAGGTCCTCGAAGCCGTCAACGCCAAGACGCACCCTCGGTCCCTGCTGGATAGCCTGACCGTTGGATAGCTGGATAGCCCATTGCTTTCGTA
>JAESQQ010000857.1 GCA_016765095.1 Planctomycetota bacterium
CGGTCACGCCGCGCGGCCGGCCCCGACGGGCTCGCCGCTTGGCCGCAGCCTTCGCGAGGCGCTTTGTGCGCTGAGCCTCGACCCGCTTACGCACCGCGCGCTCTACGCCCTCCTGATACTCGAGCTCTTCGAGCGCCCGGAGCCGCGCGAGATAGTCGAGGGGGCGAGCGTCCGCGTTCTGGTGATCTCGCGCGAGCGGGAGCTTGCCGAAGAGCGCTCGCTCCTTGCCGAGGGACCAGCTGAGCCTGAGGATCGCAGGGGTGCTCTTGCCTTCGTAGACCCGCCGATCCTTCAGGACTCGACCGTAATACTCGGCGTGCCCCAGCGGCACGACCAGAGCTCGGCGAAGGGCGAGCTCGGCGACGCCCGCCTTCTTGCCAGCGGCGCGCTCCTCTAGGTAGAGCTCCTTGATCAAGTCCGTTAGATCCTCCGCCGGACGGAGCGCGAGCCCCGCTCGGACTGCCTCCAGAGAAGACAAGACTTGGCGGTGCTCCTTCCACAGAGCGCGACGCGCGCGCCGGGCGTCGCGCAGCGCGAATCGCTTCTGGGTCTCTGCGCGATGGAGGTAGAAGTTGCGACGCTCGAGCGCCCACTCCCGGACCGTCGGCGAGCGCCTCCGCTTGGGCGCCTCCGCCTCGACTCGCGCAGCGACGCCCGAGGAATCCGTCAGGCGCTCAATCTCCTCGAGCGCCTCGCGAAGCTCGGCGTTGTCCATGCCAGGCAAATGCTCCGCGAGCTTGCCCAGAAGCTCCGCCTTGTCGATCGCGTGCAAGGGCGCCTCGATCCCCGCCAAGAACTCGGCCACAGGCCCGAACTTGGAGCCGAGGTGCTTCTCGCCCAGCTCGACCGAGAGCCGAAGCCGACGCACGTCGCGGGCCTTGAGCGCCTCCTCGGCGCGCGTCGGCGCCACCAACTCGCGGAGCAGCTCACCGTCCTGGGCGCGCTCCGCTGGGTCCTCGATCGCGGCGATCTTCTCGAAGAGCCTCCACTGGGCCTCGGTGACCGTCGCCCGAACCTCCTCGCCTGCGGGCGAGGCCAAGGTGGCCTGCGCGTCGGCGACGTCGTCGGCGAGCGCGACGTCATTCGCCAACTCCGACGCTGCTCGGAACCCGACCCGCGTCTCGCCTCCCGTCTCGTCTCCCGTCTCGTCTCCCGATTCGCCTCGCAGCTCGGGAAACACGTTTCCGAACAGGCTCACGAGGGGGGCCTTGGGGTTGGGGCTCAGCCGCAGGCTCTGAATTCGGTGCAAGAGCAGGAGCTGCGCCCGCGGCGAGAGCGCGCCGTAGTGAGACCGGATCGTGCCCGGCTGAGCCCAGAGCCCGAGCGGATCGACGTTGGAGAGCGGGTTCGCGTTCGCGTATTGAAAGGGGTTGATCCCGTCACGGACGCCGGCCGGATCCGGCCCCAGGAAGCGGTTCAGGGCCGGATCGTAGGCTCGAGCCCGCGCCAGCACGAGCTGCGCGATCGGATCGTAGCGGTGTCCCGCGAAGAACAGGGGACGGTCGCTCCGCGGCCCCTTCTTGAGCACGCCGAAGGGGGAGAAGTGAACTCGGTCGACGCGTCGCCCTTCGGCGTCGGAGTAGGCGAGCACGCTCCCGCGCTCGTCCCCGTGGAGGTAGATCCAAGGGCCCTCGCCGTCGCGATACGCCAGCGGCTCGTCGAGGTCCGGCCCGTGGGCGTAGACCCGCAGGCGCCCGCCAGGACCGAGCTCCGCCAAGAGCCGCAGTCCGTCGTATGCATAGCGTGTGACGGCGCTCTTCGTCCCCTCCCCAACCTCGCGAAGCGCGAGGCGTCCGAGGCCGTCGTAGCGATAGCGAACCCGCGGGCTGCCCGCGCGCTGGACCTCACTCAGACGCCCGAACCCGTCGTAGCGAAAGCGATCCACGCCGCCCGAGGTCGGCGCGATCTCGAGGAGTCGCCCGGCACGGTCACTCGTGTAGCGAGCCAGGGTCTCGCCCAGGGTCCACTTGCCGGCCGGGCTGCGTCGCAATACGACGCGATCCTTGAGGCGAAGGTCAGGGTGGACCTGATCCGAGACGAACACCCCCGGCTCGACTTCTTCCATGCCCCGGTTCCCGGCGAAGTCGGGTATGAAGCGCCGGACTTTCCCGCGCTGCGCGATCCGGACCAAGCGCCCGAATGCGTCGTAACTAAACGCGGCCGAGTCCCGCGCGTCGCCGTCGCGGACCTGCCGTTGGAGGAGGAACCGAGCGTCCCAGGTCTGGTCCAAGGTCAAGGCCGAGCTCTCGAGACGAGTCAGGGTCTGAGCGTCTCCATAGCGATAGCGGGCCACGACTCCGTTCGGATAGCGCAGCTCCGTGCGGACCCCGTCGTCTCCGTAGCTGAACTGGAACGCGCCTGCCGGAGTCTCGACCCGCGAGACGCGCTCCCCGGCGAACACGTCTTCGCTAGTCCAGCACGTCGTGCCCCAGGGCGTGACGAGGCTCCGGCTCTTAGGGCCGCCCTCGTAACGCAACGTCCCGTGTCGACTTGTGGCACTCTCCAGCCGCCCCTCGGCCGAGATCCCAAACTGGAGCTCGGGCTCGCCTTGGTGGCTCACCGCTCGAGGAGTCCCCCTCGCGTCGAGGGTCAAGGTGATCAGATCGCCCTCGCTGCTCGCGATCCTGAGGTCGGCTCCGCTTCGGCTCGAGAGGACCTCGCGACCCGAGTCGTCGGACCAGGACTTGAGGCGCCCTGCCGCGTCGTAGCGATAGCGACGCGCTCCGCGCGGTCCGCGCTCGCCCACGACGCGTCCGTCCTCCCACTCGAACTCCCACTTGGTCTGGCCGACCGTCGCGTAGCTCGTCGGCAGCTTGGTCTCAGGGTCGATCGAAATGACCCGAGGCAGGACCCGCGCCTTCTGGCCCGCGACGGGCACCCCGAACACGGCCTCGAGCACCTCGAACGAGGTTCGGTGGTAGCGAGTCGAGACCCCCGCGTCCGTTACGACCAACGCCAGCGCCCCCTCACCGTCGTATTCATAGCGCTCCCAGCGGGAGCCCACCAAGACACTTGAGAGCTTCCCCCTTCGATAGATCCGCGTCCCCTGGGCCCCCCGGTCCAGGAAGGACTCCAGACCCAAGGGAGCGGCTGGATCTGAGGGCGCGATCGGCTCCGCCCTCGGGCGCTTCGATTCAGTCGCCGGAGGGGAAGGAATCACCGGTGAGGGACTCTGCGCGGGCAAAGGCGACTCAAGCGGCGCCACCGCGCCGCGGCTCGGGTTTGGCTGAGCCGCGGGACCTGAGCCCCCTTGGGGACACCCCGTCACAAGGAACCCGAGAGAGACACAGACCAGGACCAGAGACGTTCGCGAGTGGGCCATGAGGCACCTCCATGACGAACCTCATGGGCAACCAGCGCTCCGAGCCCCGATCACGCGCCCGCAGGACTTGGGATCGAGCGCCGGGAAGGATCTGCCCCTCGTGAATCGCGCCGTGGGCAACTTCTTCCCATCGACTGGATCGACGGGACGCATTGATTCCCTGTTGCCGTTGCTATTCCTCTATTGATATTCCGTGTTCGAACCGCTCGCCCAACCACGAAAAAACCCACCCGGACGACGTCCGGGCGGGTTTGCTGAGTTGGCGCTCAGGCGGCTCTAGTGGGGTGTCAGGAGGCGATTTTCTCAGTTGCGCCGGCATCGTCGTCGCTGGCAAGGCGCGAGGAGCGGAGCTTGCCGGGCGTAAGTGACCGACGAGCAACGCCGCCAGCGGCGGCGAGGACAAGCAACTGTGGAAATCGATCCCTGACGGACCACTAGTGGCCGAATTCAATCCGAATCCCGCTGCGGTGGCGACGGCTCCGACTTGAG
>JAESQQ010000858.1 GCA_016765095.1 Planctomycetota bacterium
AGTCAGGTCCGCCTCCGCCAGGTCGAGGTCGGGCAGGTCGTCGCGGCAGGAAGTGTCCTCGTTCGACTGGACGGATACCAGGTCTACGAGGTCGTCGTTCAGATCAGCCACGAGGACTTGAACAAGTTGGCCCTGATCCCGACCTCTGCGCTTCCGATTGATCTTCAGGCGCCCCCCTGGGTTCACGGGGCGCCCAGAGGCGCGCGTGACCTGGCTCGCTCACCCCGAGACCCCCTGGCTGGGCCACGTCGCGCGGATCGAGCCCGTCGACACGCGGACCCGGACGCTGCCGGTGATCGTCGAGGTCGAGCGGCCTTGGGGTCGCCTGGCTCTGGGGGCGACGCCGCTCCTCCCAGGCGCCTACTGCCGGGTCCGCTTGGCGGGCAAGACAACCCGGGCTTGGGTCGTGCCCGAGCACGCGCTCCGGGAAGGCGATCAGCTCTACGTCCTGCGCAAGGGAAGGCTCGCGATCGTCAACGTCAGCGTGGACCACCTCCTCGCAGGCGAGGCCGTCGTCTCGGCCAAGCCTCCTCTCCAGCCCGGTGATCAGCTCGTCCTGTCTCTGCTTACTTACCCGATAGCCGGCATGAGGCTCCACCCGCGCGGGTCGTCTGCTGAGAGCAAGGCTGCGTCCCAGTGAAGACCCTCGTCGCCGCGGCGGCGCGTCACCCAGTGATCTCCAACCTCCTGATGGCGGTGTTCCTGGTCGGCGGGGCGTGGGGCTTCACTCACATGCGGGCGGAGGTGTTCCCCGACGTCTCGATCGACCTCGCGCTGGTCACTTATCCCTACCCCGGCGCTTCGGCGAGCGAGGTCGAGCAGGGCCTCGTCCTCAAGCTCGAGGAGGCCCTCGAAGGCCTGGAGGGGATCGACGACGTCGTCAGCATCGCTCGCGAAGGTGTGGCGACGCTCCAAGTCGAGCTTGAGGAGATGGACCCGGGCGCCCGTCGGGAGGTCCTCGACGAGATCAAAGATCGGATCGACGCGATCCAAGGGCTCCCAGACAGCGTCGAGGAGCCGACGGTCCGCGAACCCATGATCCAGCTCCCGGCTGCCCTCTTGGTCTTGCACGGGCCAGCCGACGAGCGCCCTCTCCGCGAGCTGGCTTACCGGATCAAAGACGACCTCCGGGCGCGCGGGATCGCGCAAGTTCACTTGACGGGCCTCCGCGACTACGAGATCTCGATCGAGGTCGACGAGGAGGCGCTCCGCGCCCACGAGCTCTCGTTGAGTGACGTCTCGAAGGTCGTACGGGCCGCGAGCCTCGACCTCCCCGCCGGTTCGATCCGGACCCGCGACGAGCAGCTGAGCATTGAGATTCGCGGCCTGCGGCGGACGGGGCGGGAATACCGCGACTTGGTCGTGCAGTCGCTCCCGAACGGGACCGTGGTTCGACTCGGTCAGCTGGCGAAGGTCATTGACGGGTTCGAAGAGCAGGAGGTCCTCGGCCGCTATGGCGGGCAGAGAGCCTGCCTGATCCAGGTCAACACCGCCGACGGGGACGACACGATCGAGGTCGCGGCGGCCGTCGTGGCCTACGCCAAGGAGGTGCTGCGAGACCTGCCCGAGGGAATGGAGCTCGTCGTGTTGGGCGACTTCTCCCGCGACATAGTCGACCGGATCAACCTCCTGCTTGGGAACGGCTGGATGGGGTTGCTGCTGGTCTTCGCTTGCTTGGTCCTGATGCTCAACCTGCGGCTCAGCCTGTGGGTCGCGGCTGGGATCCCCGTGGCCTTCGCTTGTGCTGGGGTCGTGGTCTGGGGGGCAGGCCACTCGATCAACATGATCAACCTGTTCGGCTTGATCCTCGTGCTCGGGATCGTCGTCGACGACGCGATCGTGGTCGGGGAGAACGTGTTCGCCCACCAAGAGGCGGGCGCGAGCCCTATGGAGGCGGCGATCGCAGGTGCGAGCGAGGTCTCTTGGCCGGTCTTGGCAGGGATCACGACCACGATCGTGGCCTTCACGCCGCTGTTCTTCGTGGACGGAGTGATGGGCAAGTTCATCGCCCAAATGCCGCTGATCGTGATCGCGACCCTGATCGGCTCGCTGATCGAGAGCCTGTTCATTCTCCCCCACCACCTGGCCCACGTCTCGCTCAAGAAGGCGGAGGTCGAGCCGGGCCAGGAGACCTCGTCAATGCGAATGCGGGCCCGGCTCGACGCGGCCTTCCAGTTCGTCGTCCAGCGGATCTATCGCCCGCTCTACGGGTTGGCCCTCGAGCATAGGGCCACGACCCTCGCGCTTGCGTTCGCGAGCCTCGTCGGCTGCGCGGGGCTGATCGCGGGGGACGTCCTGGCTTTCGTGATGCTCCCCAAGGAGGACAGCGTCTACGTCCAAGTCGACGTGACCTACCGGGCCGGGACGCCGTTTGAGGCGACGGTCGAGGCGGTTCGGCGGGTCGAGGCGGCCACCAAGATCGTCGACCAGAAGCTGAGCAAGGACGGAAAAGGCCCCTTCGTCGGGGTCTACGCCATAGCAGGCCTCGGCGGGCAGGAGAACGTCGGCCGGGTCGTGATCGCGCTCCGCCCCTCAGAGGAGCGGACGCTTCACTCAGAGGCAGTGCTGGCGGCCCTCCGGGCGGAGACCGGCCCCTTCCCGAACGCGCTAAGCGTCAGCTACGGACAATTTGGCGGGGTCTGGAGCAAGGACGTTGAGTTCAAGGTCCGCGGCCAGGATCCAGATCGCGTTCGTGACGCGGCCAGCGAGCTGGTCACCGCGCTGGAGCGGGTCCCTGGGACTCTGGACACCTCGAGCGACTACTTGCCCGGCAAGCGCGAGTTTCGCGTCCGCCTGACCGAGCTTGGGCGGATTCAGGGGATCACGGTGACCTCCCTCGCGCGGCAAGTGCGCGGGGCGTTCTACGGGGACGAGGCGGTCGCGATTCAGCGGGGGCGAGACGAAGTCGAGGTTCAGGTCCGCTTCCCCCGCGACGCCCGCGCGAGCCGTGGGGCGCTGACCCGAATGTGGATTCGCGGCCCGCAGGGAGCGACTTTCCCCTTCGTCGAAGTCGCCGAGGCTGAGCTCGTGCAGGGCTTGGCTGAGATTCGCCGTCGGGACGGGCAGCGCGAAGTGACCGTCACTGCGGCCGTCAACGAAGACGCCACGACCGCGAGTCGAGTCGTGGCGGCGCTCGAGGAGGGAGACCTCGCCGCGCTCCTAGCCCGCAATCCCGAGATCACGATTGAGATCAAGGGGGCGGCGGCGGAGAGCGCCAAGACCGTCGACTCGCTCGCGTTCGGGTTTGGCGCCGCTGGAATCGCTATGTTCGCGATCCTGGCCTTGGCCTTTCGCTCTTACCTCCAGCCGCTCCTGATCATGGCGGTGATCCCCTTCGGGTTCGTGGGCGCGGTCCTGGCCCACCTCGCGGCCGGGCTGCCGTTCACGATGCTCAGTGTGTTCGGGCTCGTCGCGCTGGCAGGCGTCGTGGTCAACGACTCGCTCGTCTTGATCGATCGGATCAACGGCTACCTCCGAGAGGGCGCTGGGCTCGTCGAGGCCCTCGAGCGGGCCGGTCCGAGCCGGTTTCGGCCGATTTTGCTCACGACGGTCACGACGGTCGCGGGGCTGTTCCCGATCCTGTTCGAGCAGAGCTTCCAGGCCCAGTTCATCATTCCGATGGCGGTCTCGCTCTCAGGGGGGCTCCTCGCAGCCACGCTCGGGACCTTGTTCATCGTCCCCGCGCTCTACTTGGTCCTCAACGACCTCCGCCGGCTCGCGTTTCATGTCACCCACGGACGTTGGCCGGAGCGCGAAGAGGTTGAGCCGGGCTGCCAGGAGGCGGTCGCCAGGAGGGCAGAGGAGGCTGAGCCGGTGGTCGAGGCACCCCAGGAGCTCGTCGAAGCTGAGGCCTCCCCCTAAAGCGGAGCACGATTCTGAGAGGTCGCCCACGGGGCCAGTCTCACGACTTCCTTCCGCTAGGACGGCGACCTCGCTCAGAATCGTGCTCCGCTTTACTAAGAAGAGGTGGGTGTCGAGAACGGGTCTTAGCTGCGTAGCAGGGCTCCCCCGAGTCCAGCGCGTCCTCTTAGGAACTAGTAAACGGGAGCGCACGATCGGGAGGGGTCGCTGTCGACCAGCTCCTATTCCGGCAACAACGCTCCACGTGACCGCTCATGATCGTGAACTCCCGTTTAGCGCTGCGGAGGAGTGAGGGGATTTCTTGACCCTCGGGGTTGCCTGCCTATGTATAGGTAGGTATGGTCTGGTCATGGCGACGAAGACCACCAAAGATCGACTCCTCGACGAGGCAGAGTTGCTCTGCCAGACCCGTGGCTTCAACGCGTTCAGTTTCAAGGCCCTCGCAGAAGCGCTGGAGATCAAGACGGCTTCGGTCCACTACCACTTCCCGACCAAGGCCGACCTCGGTCTCGCCCTCGTCCAGCGCTATCGGGAGCGGTTCGAGAGCCAAGTGGCGCGGGTTTCGAGCGGGCGAAGCTCACGAGATCGGATCGCGTCCTACGTCGATATCTTCGCGCGCCTGGCTCGCTCTCACCGGCTCTGCCTCTGTGGGAGTCTCGCGGGTGACTTCGCGACCCTCTCCGACGAGGTCCAAGGCGAGGTCCGCGACTACTTTGCGGCCAGCGAAGCCTGGCTGGAGGGCGTGCTCGAAGCCGGTCGAACAGCGGGCGAGGTGTCCTTTCAGGGTGAGGCCCGAGCGACCTCTCGCGTCCTGATTGGAATGCTCGAGGGCACGATGCTCTCGGCCCGAGCCTCGGGCTCCCCCAACCGCCTCCGAGACACCAAGCGCTGGATCCTGGATTTCCTCGCAGTGCCCACGCCGTGAACGCTTCACCCCCCTTTTTTGAACCTGATAACTACCTATGCATAGGTAAGTGGAGATTGAGATGACCCAGAACAACACCAACGACGACAACAACACCAACGAACTCGCCCTCGTGTTGGGCGGATCGAGCGGGATCGGCCTCTCGACGGCCCGACTCCTCGCAGAGCAAGGTCTCGACGTCGTGATCGTGGGTCGCAACCCGGACAAGCTCGAGCGAGCCAAGGCCCTCTTGGGCGTGGGGGCGAGCGCTGAGCAGGTCGACCTCGCCGATCCCGGCGCCGTTCGTGAGTTCGTGGCTCGCCTTCGAGACGAGAAGCGCCACGTGCGCTACCTGGTCAACGCGGCGGGGGTGTTCAGCCCCAAGTCGTTCCGGGAGCACTCCGAGGCCGACTACGACACGTATCACGCGCTCAATCGGGCGACTTTCTTCGTGACCCAAGCGGTGGTCGAGAACATGACCGAGCACGGCGGCGGCGCGATCGTGAACGTGGGTTCGATGTGGGGCAAGCAGGCCGTCAAGGCGACGCCTTCGTCGGCGTATTCCATGGCCAAGGCCGGGCTCCACGCCATGACTCAGCACCTGGCCATGGAACTCGCCGAGGCGGGGATCCGTGTCAACGCGGTCTCGCCGGCGGTCGTCGCGACCCCGATCTATAGCGCCTTCATTGAGGAGGACCAACTCGAGGAGACGCTCCGCGGGTTCGACTCGTTCCACCCGATCGGCCGAATCGGCCAGCCGGAGGACGTCGCGGCCACGATCGAGTTCCTGCTCTCGGACCGGGCGTCTTGGGTCACCGGCGCTAACTGGGACGTTGACGGCGGCGTGCTGGCGGGGCGGAGCTAGCCTGCGACGCCTCGGGTCCAGGATTCTGGATCCGAGGGGCGTTCCTCCTTGGTCACGAGGCCCACCTAGTCGAACACCTTGCTCCAGACCCATTTCGCCAAGTCACTAACACTGAACACATATGCTGCCGTCACGCTGGCGGAAGTACTCGTTTTTTTCAGGGCTCCTGCGAGGTGGGGGAAGGAGTTGCGGAGCAATCTGCAAGAGCGGCGTGGCGTCCCGGCGGGACGTCTCAGACGGTACCTTGGCAGCGTCGGCGCCGACCGTAGGATTCGGGGCATGACGCACCAACCTCACGACGCGCTCTTCAAGGCCAGCCTCACTCCCGAGGCGGCGCGTTCTCTCTGTCGGGCGGTTCTCCCAGCCGGGATCGCCCAAGCCTTCGACGGCGCCGAGATCACGCGAGCACCGGGTGAGTTCATAGAGGAGGCGCTCCGCGATCGGTCCAGCGACGTCCTCTACCGGGCCATGCTGGGCGAAGAGGAGACGCTGATCTACGTCCTGTTCGAGCACCAGAGCACCGTGGATCGGCTGATGGCGTTTCGCGTCCTGCGCTACATGGTCCGGATCTGGTCCCAGTGGCTCGACGACCAAGAGGCCCGGCCGGAGAAGCTCCCGCCGATCTTGCCGATCGTCGTCTATCACGGCGAGCGGCCGTGGAATGCCGCGCAGGCCTTTCACGACCTCGTGGACCTTCCGTCTCCCCTCGCTGCGGCCAAGCACCTCGTGCCCTCGTTTCGCTTCGTCCTCGACGATCTTAGCCAACATAGCGACGAAGAGCTCCGCGCGCGTAAAGCACCGACCTTCGCGGCCGTGACCTGGATCTTCTTCCGGCACGCCTACGACGCGGACCGTGGAATAGGCGTGTGGCGGGATTGTGCCGACCTAATCGGAGAGTTGGCTGGGGACCTCCCCAAGCAATACGGATCGTTGCTGCAGCTGGTTCGCTATAGTCTGTTGCAGAGCCTCGGGTCGCCAGAAGAGCTGCGCGAGGAGCTAAGGCGCGTCGGTGGGCCGAAGGCCGAGGAGGTAGCTGTGACCGCTGGAGAACAACTGCTGGAGCAGGGCCGGCAACAAGGCCGCCTCGAAGGCGAGCGACGCCTCCTGCTCCGCATACTGGCTCGCCTCGGAACCGTCACCTCCGAGATCGACGCTTGTGTCCAGGCTGCTCTCGAGGAGGATCTCGAGCGTTGGGCCGAACTCGCACTTTCGGCGAATTCGATCGCTGACGTGTTCGAGAGCTAGCAGGGCTTCGGCCAGGAGCCGGGTCAGCGCAGCCGCTGCACGGCCTGCCGCAGCTCCTCCTCGCTGACCGCGAGGTAGCCCGCAGTCGTGCTGAGCCGCGCGTGACAGAGAAGCCCCTGGACGTCCCCGACGCTGACACCCTCGCCCACAAGGTGCGTGGCCACCGCACTTCGGAACGCGTGCGGGTGTGTCGAAACCCCTTAGTCTTCAACAGTTGGCCCAAGACGTTTGACAACACATCGTCTGGGATAATGAAGTCATTCGGGTCTTGGCCGGCAACCCGGGGTCTTGCGAGTTACCCGAGAAACTCGAGGTCGGCGCCTACTCGGACCAGATCGGGCTCGTGATCGCGCCGCGGCTGAATCCCCAGTTCATGCGGTCTAGGTTGAGGACCTTGTCGTAGGCATGGGGGAGGCGGATCGTCGGATAGCGCGTGCCGACGCTGACCTGGAACCCGAGCGGAATCGCGAAGGTCGAGAGGGCCGAGGTGCCGCTCCCTGAGATCCCAGCGGCGCTGGCTGCGAGGACCTGGAACGTGGTGCTGACTTTGCTCCACTCGACTTTCTCGAACACGTCGACGCGGGTCCAGGTGCGCCCGATCGCGGTGTTTTGCCAGGTGAAGGTCTCGTCGTTGCTCGTCACGTTCCATTGGAAGATCGTCTGGCCGTTTTGGACGATGTCGACGCGCCCGTCGAGGGCGTTTTGGACGCGGACTTGGAAGTTCACCGCGCGGTTGAGGGGGACCGAATCACCAATGATCGACTCGAACACTCCGTCGCCGTCCGCGTCTGCGCGGTACTCAAGCTCTGGGCCCTGATCTGCGCCGACCCAGGTCCGGCCAGCGCGAATGCCCGCCGCGATCCCCTTCTCGGTGTTGTTGTCGGTGAAGACGCGGGTCGTTGGAATTCCGGGGAATGTGATCGAGTGACGATCGCCGCCGCCCACGATCGCCTTCTTGCGTCCGGCGTTGAGCTGCGCTTCCCAGAACTTGAGCGCCTGGTAGCTCGCGCCGCCGCCTCGGATCGAGGTCGCATAGCGGATCTCGGGGTTGGCGTTCTCGCCGATCGCGCTCAGGCCGAGCCCGTCGACTTTGTCGTCGACGTCTTGGGTCGTCGCGTCCTTGTAGCCCTTGGGGAAGTTCCAGTACGCGTTCCAGACTTCGACCGCGTCGAAGGTTCGCGAGAGCCAAACGTGGACCTTGCTGTCCTGGCAGGGGTGATTCGTGATCACCGCGCCGCCCTGGCGGTGCACGTCGTCGTAGGCGTCTTGGACCTGGGCGTTGAGGGTCGAGGCGCCGAGCGAGGAGTCGATTTCGGGGACGAGGGCGTCGAGGCCGACCATTCCAATGTGGATCGTGCCGCCCCACTCTTCGCCGTCGAGGATCGTGAGGTTGGCGACGTAGGTCGGGTCGTTGACTTGGTCGAAGGTCCGGTGGTCCGTCAGCGCCATGAAGTCGAGGCCCTGGACCTCACCGAGGTAGAAGCAGGCCCCCGGGTTGTCTCCGCCTTGGCGCTGAGCGTCGTTTGAGTAAGGCGCTGAGTGGCTGTGGAGGTCGCCCTTGTACCACTGGCCCGTGCCTGTCCCCGCCACGATGGTGACTTGGGTCGGGATCGGGGTTGCGCTCGAGGTGACCGCGGTCGGCGTGCCGGATTGAGTGGCGGCCGCCGTCGAGGCCGATCCGCCCCCGCTGCTCCCGCCTCCCGAGCAGCCCGCGAGGGCCAGGGCGGTGCCTGCCACCGTCAGGGCTTGGGCTAGGGTTTGGGCCAGCGTCCCAATCTGGGTTCGCGTGTGGGTCCGCATGGAATCCGCCTCTCACTCTCGGGTGGCGGAATCTGCAACTTAGGTGCCGGCGCAAGTTGTGCGGAGTGCGCACGTTGCGCTATCAGACGTGCCGGGATTCCGAAAACGGGAAGGGCGCTCCCCTCGCGGACGGCTCCAAACGCCACTGGCTTGCAGGCCGGAGTCGAGTCGTCGAGGTCGAATCGTCCAGGTCGAGTCGCCGGCCGCCCGCCCGCTTAGGCGAATTGCATCCCGCTCTCAACGATCCCTCGCACCGTCTGGAGGGCGTCCTCAAGCTCGCGGTGGACCTTGACGGCCCGGCGGGCCAGGCCACGCAAGTTGAGGCACCGATCCGCGTCGAAGCCAGGCCCGACGACGAGGTGCAGGCGAAGGCCTGCGTCGATCCCTCGCTGTAGGCTCAGGGAGCCGAGGCTGTCGATCGAACTCAGGTCACGAAAGTCCATGACCAAGCGCCTGAGGCCGGACTGGGCGAGGTCCTCGAGCTGGATACCCAGCTTTCGGGCTCGACGTCCACGGATCTTTCCTGAGACCTGAATGATCCCGACCCGCTCGCTGAAAAAAGTCACCGGTTCGCCCGAAGGCGGCTCCACGTCGTCGCTCATCACCAAAACCCCTTCTGGAAGAAGCAAGTGACCAATTCGCAACTGTTGGCCCAGCGCTAAACCCTTGTTTGGCCGCTTGGTCAACAGACACGGTCGATCGGATTTCGGGAAATCGCCCAAAGGAGCGCACACACTTCCCACACGCCGAATTGCGAGCGAACTCACTCAGGGGGAAGGACTTGGAAGCGTCAGGACGGCTAGTTTCGTCACGCTTGCGTCACTCGGCGCTGCTGGCCGAGCGGATCTGCTGGCCGAGCGGATCTGCTGGCCGAGCGGATCTGCTGGCCGAGCGGATCTGCTGGCCGAGCGGATCTGCTGGCCGAGCGG
>JAESQQ010000859.1 GCA_016765095.1 Planctomycetota bacterium
GACCGCCGCCACAGCGGAGCCCCCGTTCCGATTGCGCTCAAGGCCCCAGCCGCAACGGATCAGGGCCGGGCGGGACTCGGCGTAGAGGGTCACGAAGCGCTCGAGGTCGGCCTCGGGAACCCCGGCTACCTCGGCGGCGCGAGCCAGAGTCCAGGGCGCCGCCCGCTCTCGCAGGAGGGCGACTTGGTCCGCGTGGCAGTGCTCTGCGAGGAAGGCCTCGTCCACAGCTCCTCGGGCGAAGAGCGCCTGGATCACGCCGAGGGCCAAGGGGAGGTCCGCTCCGGGGCGCACGGCGAGGTGCAGGTCAGCCTGGCGCGCGAGCGCGGTCGCGCGGGGATCGATCACGACCAAAGTCGCGCCTGCGGCGCGGGCGGCCTTGAGGTGAGGCAGGACATGGATCCCGCTCGCCTTGGGGTTCACGCCCCAGAGCACGATCAGGCGAGAGTGGGCGCAGTCGTCGAGGGCAACGCCCGCCATGTTTCCGTAGAGCCCGTCGCTGGCAGCGCTGGTCGGGGCCGCACAGATCGTAGCGCTGAGGCGCGAGGCGCCCAGCCGGCGGAAGAAGCGCTCGTCGAGGGTCCCGTGGCTCAGGCTCCCGTTGCTGCCGCCGTACGTCAGCGGAAGGATCGCTTCTGAGCCGTGCTCGGCGCGGACCGCTTCGATCTTCTCGCAAAGGAGGTCGAGGGCCGCGTCCCAGCTGATCTCCTCGAACCTCCCCTCGCCCTTGGGGCCAACCCGACGCCCCGGCCGAAGGACTCGGCCCTCGCCGTGCACAAGCTCGGGGAAGCGGCGGACCTTGGCGCAAATGAACCCAGCCGTGAGCGGGTTGCGGAGAGTCCCGTCTAGGGCAACGACCCGCCCGTCCTCGACCTCCACGCTCAGCGAGCAGGTGTCGGGGCAATCCAGGGGGCAAACGCTCTCGATCACAGGGGTCATGGGAATCCCTCCGGCCCAGTCACACGCTCGAGTCAGTCGCACGGTAGCCGAGGAATGGAAGTCCTGACCTCCCAAGGAGATCCGAAAGTTCTCAGAAGCCGTGATCCAATCCCGAGGCCCCGCGCGTAGGCCCACTGAGAGAAGAACGAGGAGCCAGCCGTATGACCACCCCAGCAGAAGCGTCCCCAGAAGCCGAGATCGACGACCAGCCCGCAGCCTGCCCGATCCCTGTCGCCAAGAAAGGCCTCACGGGCTTCGAGAAGGCCGAACTGCTCTTGATCGGGGTCGCCCTCACGACGCTCTTCGCGCTCACCCAAGACCTGGATTGGACGCTTCCCTTCGGGACCCTGGTCGCCTACGGAGCCGGCCTCCTCCTCGGCCACGGACTGATCCGCGACCTGGCGCGCCTCGCGATCAAAGGGCGCAAGACCCCGACCCAGAGCCTGCTCTGCCTCTGCGCCGAGAGCATGATCGGCGTCGCCGCGCTCGGAGCCGGCCTCTCGCTGCTCGCGATCGGAATCCGCGACACCGTGACCTTGACCCCGGTCAGCCTGACCGCAATCGCCGCGGGGATCCTGGCGCTCGGGTTCCTGGCCAAGGACTACGTCCTAGTCCTCCGCAAGGTGACCGACCACGGCTCGATCTCGATCGGCTAAACCGCTTTGCCTTCGAAAGCGGAAACAGCTCGGGCGCCTTCAGGCAAAGCAGTTTCTGCTTACTTGGCCTTGCCCATGAAGTCGATCACCATCACGAACTTGACGTTGTTGTTCGCGGGCTGCTTCGTGGCGTAGATCGTGCCACGAACCCAAATGCCCTTCTTGGTCAGCGTGTTCTTGCCGCGAATCCCGAACTGGTTCCAGCGCTTGCCGGCCTGGGAGCCACGAACGATATAGGCGAACATCTTGTTCTTGGTGTTTCCGCTCGTGCTCTCCCCGGGGAGACCGATCTCGACGGGCGCACTGAGAAATGCCCATGCTTTGTGCCGCCGTCAGCGGGGGACATTTGGCGCATAGAGGGCTGACTGGTGCAGGGCGGCCTCGACCTCGTTCCAGCGCCCGGCCTTGAGGCGGCAGCGCAGATACAGAATCCGCTCTGCGTTCTCTGGCTTCCAGAAGACGCCTGGGCCCTTGATTCGGAGATTGACGATCCGCCTGATCGCGCTCTCCACCGCGCCACTTCCGATAGGCGTACCTTGCGCGAGGAACGTGTCGTAGCGGATCATTTCGACGCGAGAGCTGAGGTAGTTGACCTCCTTGAGGAGCTCTTTCGCTTCGTCTTCCCCGGCCACCGGCAGGGCCGCCAGTTCGAGCAAGACACGCTGAACTGCTCCCTCCTTTAGGCCCTTCTCCTGCTTGGTGACCCAGCGCTTGCGCGAGAGGTCCGAGGCGAAGAGGGTCGAGAGCTTCGCAGCGTCGTGGAGGTGCTCCATGGCGTGATAGAAGTCGAGAACCTTGGTGACACGGGCTGGCTCAACCCCAATCCCCTCGATCAGCGCCTCGACCTGGTTCCATATGTTGTTCGAGCCGTCGGCCAAGATCGTGACGGATTCAGCGTCCTCGATCCCGTGACGCCGCAGGGTCCGTGCAAAGAGCGTGATTGCGTCCTCCCAGGACTCGAGAGTCGCCTCGTAGACCGGCGAGGATCCGCGGACCAGCTTTCCCTTGGCGTCCACGACATGGGCCACAGCGACTTTCGGCTCGCGCCAAGGGGTCGAGAATCCATGAAAGCCACTCTTCCTGGGAGTTCCCGGGTTTTGGTGCCTGCAACGGAGCCTGCCCCCGTCGAGGGTTAGGGAGACTCGCTTTCCAGCGAAAGTCCGATCGATCGGAGCCGCGCGCTCTCGATCAGCGAGGCCCGCGTCGGCGACGTGGTGGGTAATGGTGCGCACGACGTCGGCGTTGAGCTGGAGGCCGACGTCTTTGAGGGTCGTCGCGGCCTCGTCGTAGGAAGCGAGCTGAGCGGAGCTTCGCGCAGCCGAACTGGCGACCCAGGGGGTGCAGCGGCCGACCACGCCGAGGGCGGAGAGGACTGGATAGAGGCCGCCACCACCCTTGCCGCGCTCACCGGAGCCTGGCTTGGGACCTGGCTTACTCGGGTTCTTGGGAGCGACCATGTAGGGAGTCTCAACTCTGACCTCGACCCCGCCCGGCAGGCGAACCCTGACAGGTCGATCCCTGCCCCCAGGGCGGAGATCCTGACGGGCTGCGGCTCCGGCCATGGACGAGAGCAAGAAGCGATCTTCGCCATGGGCGGCAGTCAGGAGGGCGGCTAGGACACGACCCGCGACCTCGGTCTGGGCAAGCCGGAGCAGTTCTTGCTCCAGGGCATGGAACTCCTCAGGCCGAGTCGGGAAGCAGCCAGCGGGAAAGGCAGCAAGCACAGCCTCTCCAAGTCGCGCCCCGACGATCCGGGAGATTTCGTGGAGCAGCCCCTTGGCGAGAGGGATCCGGGGAATCTCCGCCGGGGATTGGCGGAATCGCCGATACCTACGGGGCGGTTGCGAGTTGGGCTTGGGCTTTAGTAGTGTGCTCATGGGCCACTAATCGGACTCGGGAGCCACAATCTTTAGGCTTTTCTCCGTGCGCCCCCGTTGTAATCGCCGGCCGAGACGTTGATCACGTCGCCGCCGCGAGCGGCCAAGAGCGCGAGCGCGATGCTCCCAGAGGGAGTCCCTTTCGCCTTACCGTTGCCCGTTGCACCGGCCTTGACCCACCACGTGGCCGCCTCGGCTTGGCCGCAACACAAGGCCAGGGCTGTTGCGAGCAGAACCCAAGAAACTGGAAACTGATTTCATCCAGATTTGCCTTTCCCATGAGTAGGGCGGCGGAATGTACCGCACCCAGCGGGAACTTCAACCGACCTCGGTCTCGCTCCACACCCACCGCGCAAAAGCCACGGCGCGGGCGGCCACCTACGGCGTCGGAAGGGCGGCCGCGGCCGGTGCAGGGAGCGCGGCTGGCGCC
>JAESQQ010000091.1 GCA_016765095.1 Planctomycetota bacterium
CGGGGTTTACCCCCGCCCGCCTTTGGTACATGCCGCAACGCTCGGGCGGGGGTAAACCCCGCCCCTACCCCCTCAAACCAAACGCAGTTTTTAGTCTTGTGACGCGGCCAGCAAGCGCAGGTCAAGGCCAAGCTTGAGGTCAGCCAGCAGCTTGCGATCCCGCTCCAGGCGACGGCGGCGCGCGCTCCAGTCGGCCTCGTTGTCGTCGTAACCGGACACCTTCGCCAGGACCTCCTCCACGGAGACCGCCCGGCCAGCTCGGACGAGGTAGGCGATCAGGTTCGCGAGGCGCGCTCCCGAAGAGATTCGAGGCCCCGCTCGGGTGAGCCGAGACGCGATCTCGCGCATGAGCGTGATCACTCGACGAGGATCCGAGCCTCTCTCCTCGGCCAGGGAGAGGGTCTGCGCGAGAACTCCAGGTCGCCGAAGGGGTGCCGCCGCCTCAGCGACTCGGCCCAAGGACTCGAAGAGGGCGAACTGGTTCAGAGTGTGGCTCCCACGAATCAGCGCGAGGGCGGCCTCCAAGAGCGCTGCGGCCCTGCCCTGAAGTCGAAGCGTCAAGAGGGTCTGGGCAGCCGCGCAGAGCGCCTCCACCGCCGAGAAGGTCCGAGGAGTCTCCTCGCCGACCCCGTGTCGGAGCTGGGCCTCCTGGAAGATTCGCTCGGCCACCCGCAGCGCCTGGGCGGAGTCCGCAGCGCGACCCGCCACCTCGGCGCATTTGCCAAGGGCGCCCCACAAGATCCAGGAGCCCTCACCCGCTCGAAGCCTCGCGCAGGCGTCGTCGAGGATCCGCTCAGGGTGCGTGTGCCTCCCGTGCTCCGCCAGGCAGGTCAGGTATTCGTTGAGGAGGGAGTGGTCTCGTGCCCGGGTCGCTAGACGCCAGAGATCAGCTTCGAAACGAGCGCGGAGGGCTCCCTCTGCGAGGGGGAGGAGGCGAGTCAAGACCTGGGCCCCTTGAAGCTCGTTTTGGTGCAAGAGCAGGCTTGCCTGCTCCCAGGCGAGCTCGAGTTCGGCCTCGACTGGCTGCCCCGCCGCCAGCAGGGCTTGGACGAGAGCGACGCGGACGCAGCCTTCACCAAAGGCGAGCCTTCCCCTTCGAAGCCGCTCAATCAACGGCTTCGCTGCGCCAGGGCCTTGGGCCGCGAACGCGTGGCAGAGCAAGGGGACGCTCTCCTCGTCGACTCCCTCTGGGCTCACGAAGGCGGCTTGGAGGAAGCGCTCGCTCGCTTCGGGAGAAGCGACGCCTGCGCCGAGATCAATCAGCGCTTGAAAGGCGGCCTCGCTCTGAGCGAGGGGGACCTCCCCCGGCCTGAGTAGCTCCTCGGCCAATTCGACTGCCTCTCTCCCGAGGCCGAGCCGGCGCAGCGGCTCGGAGCACGCCCTCAGCAGATTCAGGTGGGAGGCAGCCGAGAGCCGCAGCCGGAGCAGGTCCCAGGCGCGCTGCCGGACGAGGTCCGGGAGCTTGGGGCTCTCTCCCGCGGCCTCAAACCAGACCCGGAGGGCGCGAGCAAAGAGACGAGGGTCGTCCGAGGCCTGCTCCAGGTGGCTCAGGCTCTGGGTGAGTTCGGCCTCCACGGCTCCCTGGAGGGTTTGGATCGCTTGCTCGAACTCCAGGTGGCTCGAGCTCTCGCAGAGATCGGCCCTGGCCCCCTCGAGGACATGCCGCGCCAAACACCTCGCGCTCAGAGCCCCCGTCAGCGCTCGCTGATCTGCGCCGTGGCCAGCGGCGCAAGCTCGCGCGGCTGCCAGCTGATCTGCGGCCTCCGGACGTTCACGCCTCCTCAGGAAGGCGCCCGCGAGAGCGACGTGGAGGTCGGCGAGCTCGGGGGTTGAGTCCAGAGCCTGGGCTGCAGCCGAGAGTCCGGCAAGCAAGCGACCTTGCTCCTTCATAGGCACCTCGTGAGTCGCTCAGGATCTCAGAGCCCCCGGCAAGGACTTTGCCACTCCGAAGGATTGCCGGCTGCTCAGCAGACGGTCAAGAAGGGACAGGGTGTCGCTGACCCCTGCCCGCAGTGGGGACCAAGCTCGATCTGGGGCGCCGCCGCCAGCGTGGCGACCCGCTCGAAGGCCTCCGCCTCCCAGCTCAGCGTCAACGCTCGCCGGCGACTCGCGGCGCTCGCGTCGACCAGGTTCAAGCCCTCAGTCGGCCTCGGAGCGCCCTCGTCAAGCAAGGCGACTAGGCAGCGCTTCACGACCAGGTCTGCCTCCTGCGTGATCCAGAGCGCGAGAGCCAGCCGATCGATAGTGTCGGCGGACGCCTCCCCTGCGCTCGCAAAGCAGAGCGCCTCCCAGGCTGTGCTCCTTGTCTGGCCGCTAGCCGGAGCGGAGTCAAGGTCAGGGGTCCTTCGCAAGACCTCGATCTGGATCCAGAGACCGCCCCGCTCGAAGGTCGCCCCATAGAGCAAGGTCGCGCCAGCCTCCAGGAACGCGAGGGTCTGCTCGCAGGCAGCCTGGGGCGCGCTGGCTGTGATCGGGACCCCGCCGGGGAAAGCCTGGCGAGCGTGCGCGTGCGCCGCTCCCTCACGACTTGGCTGCGGGGGGCTCGAACTCCAATTAGTCACCTGGGGACTTGAGTAGGGGTCCGAGTGGGCGGCGAAGAACACGCGTCTCGGGCAGCCTCGCGAGGCTAGGAACTCCGCCCCACAGACCCAGCGAGGAGGGGGTCCGGTCTCAGAGCCTGGCTCGGGCCTGTGCTTGTCCCCCCTCAGGTCGCGGAGCAAGTCGTCGAGGAGGCGCTCCTCGGGGACTGCTCGCTTGGCGCACCGGAGGGCGCTCTCCAGAGCGGGGTCCCAAGAGGCGCTCGCGGGCCGCTCGAGGAGCTCGCTCCCGCCTGCCGTCAGGACGTAGTCGAGGGCCGTGAAGCGCCAGGGGCGAGCCCCGTGGCGGCGCAGGATCAAGTCGGCGATCCGCAGTCCGTCTCCGTCAAAGTCCCCGTGATAGACGAGCTGAACCCCCGCCGCGACGAGGCGATCGAGGAGGAGGCGAAGCGCAGTCGCGGGCTGGCCTTCGGTGCAAACCAGGGGTGCACAGTCGGGACCCAGGCGGTCGGCTGCGACGGCCACCACGTTGGGATTCTCACACACGAACACCCGCGCCCCGGTCTGCACGAGCGAGAAACGCGGCGGCTGGCGGAGGAGCTGGCGAGCGCTGAGGCGAGCCGGCTCGCCGGATTCGGCGTGGAGCGCGAGTTGGCGCCCGCTGAAGGTGTCGTCCTCCGCGCGAAGGTTCAGCACCAGGACCGGAGCGCTCAGTTCGTCCAAGAGCACACCCACGCTGGCCCAAGCTTCCCGGCGCCCGAGGGCGTCCCCCAGCCCCTCGTGCTCACCCAAGGCGGCGGCCAAGCGAAGCGCCAGCGCTCCGAGCGACGTGCCGAAGTCGAG
>JAESQQ010000860.1 GCA_016765095.1 Planctomycetota bacterium
CCTACCAAGGCGTGTTGTGAGCCGTCCAATAGGGGCCTTGCGGAGGGGCCCTCTCGCGATCTGTAGGGTGCGGGGTTTACCCCCGCCCGCCGCTTCTCGCGGACGGACCTATGCCAAAGATCATCCCGCTTAGGCGACGCGCCGTCGATTGGCCGCCTTGAGCAGACCCCAGGCAACAGGGAAATCGCCGCAAGTCACGAGGCCGCGCAGCGTGGGCACCGCCTGAACCACTCAGATCACGAACTTCCGTTTAGCGCTGGGGCGTCGACGCCCCGGCCGCCTGGCCTTTATCGTGCTCCGGGTGCGCGCTTTGGTCTTCACCCACGGAGCGTGTCGCGAGGGGCCTCTTTGAAGCTCGACGGCTACCAACTGGAAGGCGAGATCGCTCGCGGCGCTATGGGCGTCGTGTATCGAGCCCTCGAACTCCAGAGCGAGCGTCGGGTGGCGATCAAGCTCCTGCTCGACACCAGCGAGCGGTTTCGAGTTCGCTTTCAGCGAGAGGGCGAGGCCTTGGCCAAGCTCCGCCACCCGAACGTAGTCGCGGTCCACTCCGTGGGGGAGAGCGAGGGCCACCCCTACCTCGTGATGGAATTCGTCGAGGGTGTCTCGCTCGAGGAGCGCGTCAGGCGCGGAGGCCCGCTCGAGCCACGCGAGGCCGCACGATTGATCGCCGCCCTGGCTCGCGGGGCGGGCCACGCGCACTCCGTGGGGTTGGTGCACCGGGACATTAAGCCGGCCAACGCGATACTGCGTCCTTGTGGGACTGTTCTTCTCGCGGACTTCGGGCTCGCTCGTGACCTAGACGTCGCGAGCGACTTGAGCAAGACCGGCATGTTCATCGGGACGCCGGGCTTCGCTTCGCCCGAGCAAGCCGCCGGCGAGGGGAAGCGGGTCACCCCCGCGAGCGACGTCTACGGCTTGGGCGCGGCGCTGTTCGCGCTCCTGACCGGAGGCCCTCCCGTGGTTGGTACTTTGGTCGAGGTCTTGATCGCCACGATCAGGGGGCCCACGCCTTCGGTTCGTGCCGCGGCCCCCGCCGTCGATCGAAGCCTGGACGCGATCTGTCTCCGCGCCATGGCTAAGGATCCAGCCGAGCGCTACGCCGACGGCGACGCCCTCGCTGACGCCCTCGAGGGCTACCTTCGGGAGGGGGTCACCCAACGCCAGACGTCGGGGCGTCGTGCCGTCTACGCGCTGCTCGGGGTGCTCTTCCTCGCAGGCGTGGGCCTGGCAGCGTTCGTGCCTGTAGAATCGCGCGAGAAGGAGCAGGCAGTTTCCTCGGTCTCTCCGGTCCTCGGTTCGAGCCGAGCGGTCGCGCCTTCGGCGCGGCCGCTCGGCTTGGACCCAGACCTGGCTCGTACGCTCCGCCTGGTTGCTGGGAAGACAGGCCAGGATCAGCTCGACGCCGCGATCGAAATCCTCAGCGAGGGTCTCGGTCGGGCCGGGCCCTCGACGAATCGCGCCGAGGCAGAGCGTCACCTGGCGCGGCTCTACGCGCGACGCGCGGAGTCTCTCTTCGGCCGGGACATGAATCTGATCAGCGCGGACCTTCGCGGGGCAGCGGCGCTTGACCCGACGGACGCTCGTCGGAGGGCTCTCGCCGAATCCCTGACGCGAGAAGGGCTCCTGCTCGCGAACAGGGGAGGGGGCAAGAGCGCGTGGCCCAGAGTGCGTGCGTTCCTGGAGGAGGCAAGTAGCCTCTGCCCAGACGACCCGCGCCCCGTGCTGGCCCTCGCGCGCCAGGCGAGGTTGCACAACGAGTTGGAGACCGCGCTCAGCGCTTTCGAGGAGGCCTCTCGTCGGGAGCCGAGTTCGGGTGAAGCTTGCGCCGGGCAGGCGGACGTGTTGGCCACTCTGGGGCGCGTCGCGGAGGGGATCCGTCGTCTCGAGTCCTTCCTCAAATTGCACGGTGAGGATCGCGAGAGGTGGCGATACCTGGGAGACCTCTGGCGAGATCGAGGTCGCTGGGTCCAAGCGCGCGCAGCCTACGAGCGCGCCGGCGGAGCTGAGGACGGCAGCGCGGCGTGCCTCCTGGGTTTGAGCTGGGTCGCCTTCGCGGAGGGACGCCTGAGCCTGGCGCTTCGTCTGCTGGAGCGCAGTGACCCCCGCTTGCTGCGTCGTGAGGCGCGGGAAGTCGACGGATTGGCGAATCAGCAGCTCGGCAACCACCTTCGAGCAGGGCGAGTTCTCAAGCGAGCCTTCGTCGACACCCCGCTCTCTCCGAGAGTCGCACTCAGCTACCTCCGGTCGCTGCGCGCGCTGGGGCGCCAAATGCAGGCCCGGAAGAGGCTCGCTGCGCTCCTCGCGTCGAGGCGCCTGTCGCGTTTGGACGGGGACGTCGTCGAAGGCCTCGAGTTGGCCAGCACGGGTGAGCACGCCCGAGCTGCTCAAGTCCTCCAGCGGACTCTCGTCAGCGTGGGGAAAGAGCGCAGGCGTTGGCCCGCGATTCAGCTCGCTCGGCACTTCCTGACTTGGGGGCGCTATCACCGACCCGAGCTGGCCTACTCCTTGGCCCAGATCGCGATCAAGGCCGATCCAAACGACGACGACGTCGAAGCGCTCGCGCTGGCTGCCTATGCCCAGCTTCGGCGCGGACACGTCAAGGAGGCAGAGGCCCTCGTGAACGCGGCGCTCGTGCGAAACCCCAACCACGTCGAGAGCCACCAGGTCCACGCCGATTGGGCGGTCACGACCCAGCGCTACGAGGTCGCGATCGCAGCCTCGAGGCGGTGCCTGGAGCTCGAGCCGACGGCTGCTTACGCGGCGGTCTTCGGAGCAGAGGGTTGCATTGGAGCCGGCCGCTTTCAGGACGCCGACCCCTTCCTGGAGCTCATGAACGATCGGATCAAGAACAACGCGATTCCTCCCAGCCTGCGGGCGATCGTGCGTGTCGAGCGCGGCGACTTGAAGGGAGCGGCCGCCGACGTCAAGCGGGCGCTGGGAGATCGGCGCCCTCGGGTGCGCGTCGCGCGGGCCGCGCTCTGGATCGCGCAGGGGAAGTTCGCGGAGGGGCGCGCTCTCGCCGAGCCTCTGGCCGCCCTCCCCGAGGCGAGCTGGACTCGGCTCCACGCCAGAAGGCTCCTGGCCCGGCTCAAGGAGAAGGGCCACTAGCCGTCTGCCAGCTTTCCGTCGTCAAGGTTCTCGCGATTCACCTTGGGACCCCCCATCAGCCGAAGAGATCCCTAGGGACCGATCTGAATCGGCCTCAAGGGGGACCGGTGCGGCTGATCGGCAACAAGACGAAGCTCCTCGGCTCGATCGAGGAATTCCTGACCGAGCGCGGGGTTGTGGGGGGCACGTTCTTGGACGTGTTCGCTGGGACCGCGAGCGTCGGACGTCACTTCCGGGCGCGAGGATTTCAAGTCCGCAGCAACGACTTAATGGTCGGGAGCGCGGTCCGACAGCACACCTACATTGCGCTCCGCCGCTATCCGAGCCTGGCGAAAGTTCGGGATCAGCAGCCCGTTCGGCGATTCCTTCGCAGCCCCGCTGGGCGACGCGCCTTGGCCGAGCGCGGAGCTCCGCCCAAGGGGGCGAGCGGGCTCTACGAGGTCGTGGCTTATCTCAACAGTCAGCTTCCCGAGGTCGAGGGGCTGTTCGCCCGCCAATACAGCGAGGGTGGAGTCGGTGAGCGGCTCTTCTTCTCGGCCGAGAACGGACGTCGAATCGACTCCGTGCACAACCAGCTCATGGTCTGGCGCCAGGCTGGGACCGTCAACGAGAGCGAGCACCTCCTCCTCCTGACGGGCCTCCTCGAAGCCGTCGACCGCGTCGCGAACATTTCGGGGACCTACGGGGCCTTCCTCAAGAAGCTCCAAGGTTCGGCTCGGGATCGAATGATCCTTCGGCCGCCCGTTATCGAGACGCAGGGGCCCGCAGGTCGCGTGTTCAACGAGGACGCCAACGCGTTGGTCCGCCGGCTCCCCGTCGACGTTCTGTACCTCGACCCGCCCTACAACGGTCGCCAGTACGCCAAGAACTACCACGTGGTCGAGGTTCTGGCCGAGCTGCACTCCGTCCAGCTCTCTGGCGCCTGCATGGAGGCCTACGAGGCCGAGATCTACGGCAAGGGCGGTCTGCGTCCCTTCGTGGATCGTCAGAGCAGCTACTGCCGGAAGAGAAAGAGCAAGGGGCGCCCGGACTGCGCTGAGGCCTTCTTCGACCTCGTGACCAACGCTCGCGCCGAGCACATTGTGGTCAGCTACAGCGAAGAGGGGATCTTGAGCCGCGAGCAGATCGGTGAGGCGCTGGCACAGGCGGCAGGCACGAGTGACTACGACTACGAGCAAGGTCACCTCGAGATCGGCTACAAGCGGTTTCGCTCCGACGCGGACAAAAAGAACCGGACGTATCGCCAGCCAGAAGGCCGAGCCAAGGACGTCGTCGCCGAGTGGCTGTTCTACGTACATGCCCCCCAATACGCCCGTCCTCGCCGTCGTCGAGTCCGAGCCGCGTCCTGAACCGACCGCTCACGCCGCCCGACGCTGAGGCCGAACGGTCTCTCCCCGATACAATCCGGGGGCCCATGGCTGAGCAACTCGAACAACTCTCCCTAGATCTCGCGGCTGTGTCCTTTGTCCCCGAAGCGGACTCGGACCAGCGCTTCGGCCAGCTCGCCGCACGGGCCCGGCGGCTGCTCGAGGTCAAGCTGGCTTTCGAGGCCCTGCGTGGGCCCGACGATCCTCCCTTGGTCGTGATCGCGGGCGGGACCAACGTCGGCAAGTCGACGATCTTCAACTGGGTCGTGGGGTCTGACGTGGCGAGCTCCTCGCCCCTGGCCCGGCACACCAAGGCCCCGACGGTCTACGTGCACGGCGCCGAGCTCGGCCTCCTTCGCGAGGGGAGTTTTCTGCCCAGCTACGAGCGTCTCAAGCTCGAAAGCCGCGACGATCCCGCCCGTGAGGAGTCGCTGGGAGAAGGCGCGAGCGCCTACTTCCTCCTGACTCACGAACGGGACGAGGTCAAGGGCGTGGTCCTGGTGGACTCGCCAGACATAGACAGCACACACGCGCGCAACCGCGAAGTCGCGGAGGACCTCTTGTTCTTGGCGGACGTCGTGCTCTTCGTCGCGACGCCGGAGAAATACAACGACGCGCTCTGTGTCGATTACATGGAGCAAGCAACGCGGCTGCGCAAGGGCGTGGTGTGGGCGCTCAACAAGGGCGCGGACGAAGCGGTGGCCGACGACCTGCGAGGCGCAATTCGGACTCAGGCTCGAGGCAAGGAGCCTCCGAAGCTGCTCGAGCTGCCCTACCTCCCCAAGCCGGACCCCAAGAGTGACGCCGCTTTCTGCCGAGAGCTGCGCCAAGCGGTCGTGACGCCCGGCCGAGAGGGAGCCGCCTTGCGGCGCACAGCGCGCCGCGGGGCGCGGTTAGCCCTCGCGGGCGACGTCGAGAGTGTCGCGGGACGACTTCGCGAGGAGCTCGCCGAGCTGGATCGAATCCGCTCCGAGGCCGAGCTGATCCTCGACGCGGGTCGCGACGAATACGCACGCTTCCTCGGCCAGGTCGAGTTCTACGAGCTCGATCAAGTCTTTGAGAAAGTCCTCGAGCACTTCCGGATCCCGATCCTCGACGACGTCTATGCAGGCTTCCGCTCGGTGATCGGGTTCGTCTCGAAGAACGTCGTCAAGCTCGTAAGCGGCAAGGAGCCTCAGGACGGGCGCGAGAAGAAGCTCGCCGAACGGCGCGAGCAGGATCGCCAAAAGCTCAAAGAGCTGCTCGATACGACGCGCTCCGCGATCAACGACTTGCCACACGCCCACACTCAGGTCCTGAGCGAGGCTGCCGCGACCTGGCTCGAGGGGCTGGTGAGCAAGAGCCCCGACGAGCAGAACCTCGCCGTGGAGACTTTCCTGGACGAGGCCCAGGTCGAGGCCGAGCGCTGGATCGAGGCCCAGACCGCAGCGCACGTCGAAATGCTCGAGAAGCACCCCTACGCCAAGGCGGCGCTGCGGACGGTCAAGGGTGTGTTCCAGGTCGGGTTCGGAGTCCTGAGCGCCTACCTGACGCATGGCTTTGGACCTTGGGACGTCTTGATCGGGACCGCGACCGAGCGCGCGGTCAAGAAGATCCTCGAGTCGGCCGGGGGCTACATGCACTACCAGACCCTTCGCCAGCAGTTCTCCCGCGAGCGGGCAGGGCTCCTGCGGGGCCTGCTCGCGACCGAGGTCCAGGCGCCCTTTAGCGCTCACCTCCCGAGCGGCGTTGAGCCGGCTCGCCTCGAGCGCCTCTCGACGAGCGTCGGTTGGCTCCGCGAGGAGGAGCTATGAGCCAGCGCCCGCGTCGTCAGGACCCGACGGGCCTCGCCCCGCTCATAGACCGCCTCGAGGGGTGGGTCGGGAGGACACGCTGCTATCCGGCCCTCGAGAAGGACCGCGTCTCCCTCGAAGACTTGCTCCGTCAGATCAAGGCCCGCCAGGCTTCGCTCGAGCAGCCGCTGCGGATCCTGCTCCTGGGTGGGACCGGGGTCGGCAAGTCGACTTTGTTCAATGCGCTCGGAGGCGCCGACCTCGCCATGGCGGCGCCGGTGCGTCCGACGACGCGCGAGTTGACGGCCTATTACCACGAGGACAACGGGAGCGCTTCGCTCGGGAAGCTCGAGGCTCGGGCCAAGCTCGTGCCTCACTCTCGCGAGCTGCTCCGCGACAAGATCGTGATCGACGCGCCCGACTTCGACTCGACGGCCAAGGAGAACCGCAAGCTCCTTGAGGAGGCGCTCCGGGTCACCGACCTCGCGCTCTGCGTGGTCACGGCCGAGAAGTATCTGAGCGTCGAGCTGTTCTCGCTGCTCGCCAAGCACCGGGACGGGATCGAGTACGTGTTCGTGCTCAACAAGATCGACCGGACTCAGGACCCAGAGCTGATCGCGGCCGACCTCGCGCACGAACTCGACAAACACAAGATCACCTCCCAGGGGAAGGACCCCAGGATCCTGGCGGTCTCAGCGCTCGCGGTCCGGCGGGCTCAGCACGAGGCGACGGAGGCCGGGCTCTCGACGCTCGACGGACTCAGCCTTGGCGAGGAGGCGGGCCGCTGGCCAGAGCTTCGCGACCTCCTCGAGCGTGAGCTCGACAAGGTCCGGATCCGCGAGATCAAGGCGGCCAAGCTCGCGGATCGAGTCAAGGGGCTCCTGGGTCGAGTCGAGAGTCACGTCCCGGGGGAGGTGCCTGAGAAAGTCGAGCGCTGGCGCGCGGCTTGGTTGGCGGGGCGAAGAGACCTGACCACCGATCTCTTGCGCAACTTCTTCGGCGTGATCCAGCACGACCCGGAGGTCCACAACGTCCTCCGCTACTTGTTCGGGACAGGGTTCCGTGGCCTGTTCGGCGGCTTTCTGACCCTGACCTATGGGATCCGCTCGCTCCTCTTGCCGGGCTTCTCACGGGCCCGCTCACTGGGGACCAAGGACCTCGAGGCGCTGCTCGAGGAGCGCTTGCGGCTCGTCGAGATCGCGGGCGTCGAGCGTCGGATCGAGGGCGTCCTCGATCGCTTCGAGCAGGAAGGCAGGGCGCTTGGGTTCCACCCGCCTGAGCGCGGGACAGTCTCGGAGCTTGGCGCGACTGGCCGCTTCCTCCGTCAGGCCGAGAGCTCGACCCGCGGGGTCGCGGCCTTGGTGCTCGCCGTCCGCAGCGACGCCAGCCGAGAGTTCTATGGGATCTGCACCGTGAGCGCTGCGGACGGCACGCCGCTCGGGCCGATCCTCTGGAACCTGCTTCCGGGCGTGGTCTTGATCGCAGGCGTCTATGCCTTCGTGGGGAGCCTGGTCCCGACCGGGGTCGCCCCAGGCGCCGTCGCTAAGTCTCTGACGGGCGCGGTTCCGCTCCTGGAAGGGACGCTGCTCTCACTCCTCTTGACCTGCGCGATCCAGTGGCCCGTCGCCGAGCGCGTGATCAACGGTCGCGTCGAGCGCGCGTTGGCCCTCCTAGAGGGCGTCGTCGAACGCGCTGTCGAGAGCTGCCTCGGGCAGGCCGTCGTGGACGAACCCGAGCGGGTCCTGGCCGAGATCCTCGAGCGCCACCGGGAGTTCGAGCGCCTCCGCGAAGACGCGGATCGCCTCCTCCGGGATCACTCTGGGCCTCCCCCTCCGCGTCCCGAGCGCGAGGAATTCTCTGCTGAACCGTCCGAGGAAGACGAAGAGGAAGCGCCGCCCGCAGCGGAGCGCTTGCGGGCGTAGGCTGGCCTTCCTATGGGCTTTCCCGAGTCGACCCCGACCTCCGAGTTGAATCCTGCTCGCTTCCCCCTTTGGGAACGCTTCGCCTGGCTCGTAGTGGTGCTCTGTCTCTTTGGCGGCCCCATAGGCAAGGTCGTTATGCGCTGGCTAGACCCTCTGTTGGCCGCCGAAGCGGCGTTTTGGGGCGACCTCGACCCTCTCGTCACTCTAGACCCGTGGGGCCGCAAGTACGTCGAGCGCGTCGCCTCTCCCAAGAAGCTGGCGACCCTGAGGAACGAGGAGTGGCCTGAGGTCGGCAGGGCCGTGGGTCCCAACGACTGGGTGTTCTACTTTTTCGGGCCCAACGGGGTGGACGACAGAGGGACGAAAGACGACGTCTTGATCTGGCACTCGCTGACGCCCACGATCGAGATCTTCTACTCCCGCGGGCCCAACCGCAGAGACGAGGGGGGCGGGAGCGACGATCAAATCGTGTTTGGGCCGCGCCCCAAGCCAATCACCGCCCGGGAGTGGCGGATTCTGCAGGTCGCGATCTGGCTACGAGAGCCCCTCCTGTGGGTCGGACTGAGCCTGCTCTTGGCCTGGCTGCTCCGCGGACCCTACACCCGTCGACCTCGCTCGCCGCAGTTGAGAGTCGAGGCGTTGAGGGCTGGGGTCTTGGCCCTCGGGCCGGTCGTCGCCCTCACCGTGGCAGCGGTGTGGGTCGCCGATCACGTCGCTCCGCAGGTCATTCGGGCTGTGCTCCCCGAGGACCGCTTCCTGATCCCCGTGCCCTACGCCGTTTTCGGCTCGCTCGTCGCGTTCGTGCTCCTCGCGGCGTTTGGCTGGCGCCTCAGGCGAGCCCCGGAGGAATCCGAGGAAAGCGAGCCGCCCTCCGGGCCGGAGGATTCCGCGCTGGAGAGCTTGGAGCCGAAGTCGGAGGCGTAGAAACAAAGGAGTTAGACTTGGAGGAACACCTCCGCGTGAAATGCGTGTGAAATGACATGAGGACCTCCGAGCCAAGAGAGCGATTGAAGCAGACCCGCCGCAAGACCTCCGCTCCCATCACCCACTCGGGGTGGAATCGGCTCGCGCTCGTCGCCGCCGAACGTCCTGCGGAGACAGTCGAAGCCGCCGTCGTCGCGACCGCGAGCCCAGCTTCCCCTAAGGTCGCCCCGCTTCGCAGCCGAGAGCGGCGACGCTCGCTCCGGGGTCTGCATAACGCGCCAGCCCACACTCGACTCCTGGAGTCGCTCCGTCGCTCGCCCGCGTTCTTGATCGCCGCCTTCTTGCACCTCCTGTTGGTCGTGATCTTCTCGTTTGGTGCCGTGGCCGCGCACTACGAGGAAGAGCAGCTCCCGATCGGACTCAGCTTGGCCCCTCGAGATCCAGCGGGCCTAGACGCCGCCCCTGTGCGACAGCTCGACAGCTCGAGCGAGCCGCCCCCGCTCGCAGACGTTCCCCTCACGGCCGCCCCCCAGCTCGTGTTCGCGCCGAGCATGGCCGAGTCGAAGTCGCCTGCGCCAGCTCGACTCGGAGTCGGTGCCGGCGGGGGCGGGGGCGGGAGCG
>JAESQQ010000861.1 GCA_016765095.1 Planctomycetota bacterium
CCGGCCGCGCTCGCCGAATCGACTCGTTCAAGGACGAGCGCCGCGAATCCATCGCCGAGAAGCATCCCGGATCGGTCGAGCGCGAAGGGACGCGGCCCCCCCGGATCGAGGGCCCGAATCGCGCCGAACCCAGCGTGGGTGTGCAGGTCGAGGGCGTCGTAACCGGCCACCAGCGCCCAGTCTGCGCGGTCGAGCTTGATCAAATCGGCCGCGATCGCCAGCGCGCTAGCTCCAGCCGCGCAGGCGTTGCTGACCAGGAGCGACTCGCCTCCGATCCCGAATCGCGCCGCCAGGCGCGAGATCCGCGGCTCGACGTCGTAGCAGCGCAAGTCGTCGAGACTCGCGGCCTGCGGACCCGACTCCAAGTAGCTCTTCCAGAACACCGGGGCCGAAGCCTGCACGGCGAGCGAAGAGCCGAGCACGAGCGCCGCCCGCCGAGGAGGCACTGGAGCCCGCTCCAAGCCGCTCTCGGTCAGCGCCTCGAGGCAGGCTGCCTCCAAGAGCGCGTGAGCCCGCTCTCGGCGGTCGAGCGGGAGCCCGTCGGTGCGCGGAGCCTCGCCGCCACGGCTGGCTGGATAAGCGCTCGCGTCGAAGCTCTCGATCTCGTTCAGGCCTGTGCCGCCCCCAGCGAGCGTCTCCCAGCTCACGCGCCGACCCGCTCCGAGCCCACTGATTAGGCCAGCCCCGGTCAGCGCGAGGCTGTTCACACCTCACCCTCCCACTCGACGGTCCCGCGACTCCGATCGAAGAGCAGCCACCGGCTGGCCAGCTCCTCCTCACCTTCGTCTTCGTCCTTGGACCTCCGAACCGCGCGGGCGCGCTGAATCGGTCGCTCGACGACGAGCGTGCTCAAGGCCTCCCCGCCGACGCGGACCTCGGCCGAGCGAATCAACTCCGTGATTCTGAGCTCACGCTCGGCCTCTAGCTCCTCGATCCGAATCAAGTTGATGTCGCTCGACTTGCGCCGCATGTATTCGGCGATCTGGCCGGCGTAGTAGGCATGGAGCCGCTTGAGGTCGTCTTGGGCCGTGTGCCGGAGCTTGGTCTGGATCTCGGTCGCCGCCTGGCGTGCGTGGCCCGCGAGGCAGGTGTCCGCTGCCTTGAGCCCAAGCGGGCGCACCGCCTCTGGAAGACGGCGTCGACCCTTGAGCACCCAGTCCGCGACCTCGGCGGGGGGATCCAGCACGCAGGCCGTGACATCGATCGCTTCGTCGGGCGCGACGCCTGGACGAATCTCGACCCGAACGCACACGCTTCGGTCTTCCCGCTCGAGGGCCCGGATCCGAATTCGATAGAGGACATAGAGGTCGTAGCCCAGCGCGTCCTCGCGATCCTCCAAGCGGACTCGCTCGCCCTTGCCCGCCAAGAGGCCCAGGCTGGCACGATCGAGGGGAGCGCCTTCTTCGGCGGCCGCGGCCTCCGCCGCCGCGTCGAGTGCCTTGAGTGAGAGTCGCGCCGTCGCGGGCGCGACGACATAGCAGCGCGACCCCTGCTCGGCGAGGAACTCCTCGAGTCGGTGGATCAGGGGGCTCCCGTCCGCGACGAGGTCGCGGCCCGGGGTCAAGTCCTCGCTCCGAAACACGAGCTCGAAGTCGGTCCTCCGCAGGCGCCGCGCGAGGTCTTCGATCGACCCCGGGACCACCTTGGAGACTGGCGACTCTGGTTCATCGGCCTCGGCAGCGTCCTCGGCAGCGTCCTCGCCTGCCTCCTCGCCAGAAGCGGATTCGTCCTCCTTTTCGGGCGCGTCCGTATCCCTCGTCGCGGCGCGCGTCGCCGCCACGGCTTGGCTGCTCGCCTCGCCGGACTCGCTGCTTGCTGCGACCTCGCCCACGGGGGTGGGGACCAGTGGCGGACTCTCCACCTCGACCTCGACTGGCATCTCGCCGAGATCCAGCGTCAGGGTCGCGCCCTCGCGCTTCGCCTTCCCTCCGGCATGGGTCACGACGTCGGCTATGAACTGACTCAGGACCGCGATCCCAGCCGCGTCACTCTCGGCGTGGTTCATGCGTCGCCCTCCCCTGTAGCCGAAGTCGCCTGGCCGACGAGGGTGTCGAGGATCACCTCGCTCTGCTTGATCTCGTCGTACTCGCCGCGTGCTTGCTCGAGCGCCTCTCCAAAGCTCTCGAGGCTCGCATCGAGTTTGCTACTGCTCGTTCCGCTTAGCCAGGCCTCGCGGAGAAGCTCCTCGAAGCTCTTCTCCGAGTGGAGCGAGCCGAGGATCAAGTCGACCTCGCCCAGGACCGCGGTGAACAGCTTGAGCTTGTTCGTGAGGAGCTCGAGGATCCGAGCCTCGATGGTGCCTTTGACCGAAATGTTGACGACTTTGACCGGCCGGGTCTGGCCGAGGCGATGGACACGCCCGATACGCTGCTCGACGATCATGGGGTTCCAGGGCAAGTCGAAGTTCACGACCGTGCTGCAGAACTGAAGGTTGAGGCCTTCGGCGCCAGCCCGCGAGGCGACCAGGATTCGGCCCTCCTCTCGGAAGCGCTGGATCCGCCGCGCGCGCTCCTGGGGCCCGTGGCCCCCATGGAACGAGAGGGCAGGAATCCCGGCCGCCTTGAGCCGATCGACGAGGTGTCGAATCGTGGCTCGGAACTCACAGAACACGACGATCTTCTCGGGGAACTTCTCGACGATCTCCTCGATCGCGCGTGCCTTGCGCCAGAGCCCGCCAAGCTGATCAGCTCGATCCACGTAGGTGCGAAGCTGCTCGACGACGTCCACAGGCAGCGCGTCGTTCTGACTCAAGTTCCTAAGTCCCGAAGCGACAGCCTGGGGGCTTGAGCAGAGCTGGCGTTGGAGGTTGATCAAGGTCAAGACGTAGCTGCCGTGACTCTGCTCGTGGTGATAGCTCGCGGCGCGTGTCCGGACCTCGTTGCCAATGAACTCCGAGAGCTCGTCGTAGAACGCCTGCTCCTCGGGGGCGAGCGAGACGTGATAGACCACCGCGCGCCGAGGCGGGAGCTTGACCGCGACCTCGCTCCGTCGGTTTCGAATCATGACCTCGCCCAAGAGCGCCCGCAGGTGGTGGAGATTCCGCGGTTTGCGGGGGTCCTTCTCGTCGACGTACTGCTTGTTGAACGCGCGCGTCGAGCCGAGCAAGCCCGGCTTGAGCACGTCTAGGAGGTTCTTGAGTTCGACGAGCTTGTTGTGGAATGGAGTCGCCGAGAGGAGGAGCACGTACTTCTTTTGGATCTGGCCGACGGCCTTGTATTGCTTGGTCGAGCGGTTCTTGAGGTGGTGGGCTTCGTCACACACCAGGAGGTCGGTAGACCGCTCGCGAAGCATTTTGCCGACGCCCTTCTCGGAGCGGAGGCCGGCGTAGCTCACGATCACGAGCGGGGGGTTCCCTTTGAGATCTCGTCCCTCGCGCACGACGACGAAGTCGAGGCGGAACTTCTCCTTCATTTCCTCCTGCCACTGGAGGCCAAGGGAGGCGGGGACCACGACCAACACGGTCTGGGCCAGGCCGCGCAACAGGAGCTCCTTGATCACGAGCCCAGCCTCGATCGTCTTGCCGAGGCCCGTCTCGTCAGCCAGGAGCGCGGCTCCACCCATCTCACGGAGCGCCTTGCGCGCGACGGCCTGCTGGTGAGCGAACCGGTGGAAGGTCTCGGTGTTGACCTCGGCCAGGGCAAGCAGGGTCTCAAAGCCCGGGAGCCGGCTCCGCTCCGCCGCGCGACGACGCAGGAGCCACGTGGCCGGATCCACCGAGCGGGCCTTGGCGGCCAGGCTGTCGGCGGCGGGGCGCAGATCGAGCTGAATCCCGTCCTCAGGGGGAGGCGGGAGCCCCTCGGGCAGCCTCTGCTCGGGGCCGAGGGGGCCGCCGCAGCGGAAACACTCGCGTTCTCGAATCGAGTCGAGCCAGCCGCACTGGCGACAGCGCCAGGCCGGTTCGGCCTCGGCACCCCGCTCGACGGTGGGGGCTGGGAGGCGGGGAGCCGCCGTCTCCAGCCACTCGAAGCGCTCACCCGGTGTGAGGCGGGTGCTCATATGGAGCCCTTTGCGGGGAGTTGGCGCGAACGCCAGAGGTGACAAGGAAGGGGAGCAGGCTCCCAAACGAGGCCCGATTCTACGGGGCGCCGGGCGCCTTGCCTGCTGTCACTGTGTTTCGCGCTAGATCCTCAGAGAACGCGCTGGACTCGGGGGTGAGCCTGTGATGCAGCTAAGACCCTTTCGACACACAACTTTTCCTAGTAAAGCGGAGCGCGATTCTGAGCGAGGTCGCCTTCAAGACGAATGGGAGTCGTGAGACCACCCTCGTGGGCGACCTCTCAGAATCGTGGCCTCCGGTTTAGCGTCCGTGGCTGCTGAGAGCGCGGGCCTCACGCTTGAGGTCGTCGACGAGGTGGGACACCTCGGGGTCCTTGGAGACGCGCTCCTGGATCCGCTCGATCGCGTAAATCACCGTCGTGTGGTCACGTCCACCGAAGTGGCCACCAATGTCGGAGAGGGTCAGGTCCGTCAAATCACGGGCCAGAAACATGCAGAGCTGGCGGGGGAAAGTCACGCGCTTGGTGCGCTTCTTGGACTGCATGTCCGAGAGCTTGACCTTGAGGCGATCGACGACGACGTCGCAGATATCCTTCATCGTGACTCGAGCCGCGTCGCCGCCGACGATGTCGGCGAGGCTCTGCACGGCGAAGGGGAGGTCGATCGCGCAGTTCATGAGGTGCGCCGTGCCGACCAGGCGATTGATCGCGCCCTCAAGCTCTCGAATGTTGGAGTTAATGTGGCTGGCCATGTAGTTGACGACCTCGTCGTCGAGCCGATAGCCCTTGGCCTCGCCCTTCTGCTTAATGATCGCGGCCCGAGTCTCGAACTCCGGGGGGTCGATCTTTGCCACGAGGCCCCACTTGAAGCGCGAGACGAGGCGGTCCTCGAGGGTCGGGATCTCGCTCGGAGAGCAATCTGCGGAGAGAATGATCTGCTTCTGGGCGTTGTAGAGCGTGTTGAAGGTGTGGAAGAACTCCTCTTGAATCCGCTCTTTGTCGGCCAAGAAGTGGATGTCGTCGATCACGAGGACGTCCACGTTGCGGTACTTGTAGCGGAACTGCTCGAGCTCGCCGTCCTTGACCGCCTCGATGAAGCGATTGACGAAGTCCTCGCACGAGAGATAGAGGATCTTGGTTGATTGGTTGCCGGGCCGGTTGAGGACCGTATGGCACACCCCTTGGAGGAGGTGCGTCTTGCCCAGCCCAACCGCCGAGTGAATGAAGAGCGGGTTGTAGGCCTGGCCCGGGTTCTCAGCGACCGCGAGGGAGGCTGCGTGGGCTAGGCGGTTGTTTGGGCCGACAATGAACCCCTGGAACACGTAGTCAGCCTTGAGCTGGATCGAGGAGTCCTTCTCCAGGAGGGGAGCGGCTGGCTTTGGGGCTTGGGGAGGCAGAATCGCGCTCTGCTCCTCCGACTCCTCCGGCTCGGCCGTCAGGACCAACTCAGGGGTCAGCTCACGCTCGTAGGCCTCGCGCAGGCTAAGCGCGAGGAGGTGGAGGAGATCACTCCCCTCGATCCAGTCCTTCACGAACTTGTTGGGAGTCCCGATCCGAGCCACGTCCTCGTCCACCGAGAGCAACTCAAGGTTGCGGAACCACGTCTCGTAGACCGGCTTCTTGGTCTGAGCGCGGATTAGCTCCAGTGCGACTGCAAAGGGTGAAACTGACGTCTCGAGGTCCGGCACCAATAGACTCCATATCGTCCCCCCTTGCCGCCCAGATAATGAACTCGTCGAGATCGTCGGGGGGCGAGAGCGGGGGAACAGCGAGAGACCCACATAAGGCAGCAATTGCCGCCTGGGGTCTCCGAGAAAAAGCAGTATTGGAGCGCGTGTCGGCTCCGCGTAAGTGGGCACAAGGTAACACCACCCTCAGGACCTCGCCACCCCTTTCCGCAACCCCTGAAAACCCGGGAGGCCGCATGTTTCATGCCTTTGCGGACACCCGGCCATCACAGGACTTGTGTCAATCGGGGCAAAATGTGGAACCATGTGGAGAACTCCGAAGCGACGTAGTCCTCGCCTGACAACATGCCTGAACGGCGCGGGCAGCGCAGGGAGGAGCGGAGAGGTATCCTGGCGCTTCAGACGGGGCAAGAGCCCATTCAGGAGGTGTTCGTGGTCGAGCTCGAGGTGGCCCGCTTGGTCGTCAACGAGCGGAGTCAGGACCAAATCTTGACCCTGCGAGAGCGAGGGGGATCGCGTTCGTTCTCCCTCGTGATCGGCCTGTTTGAGGCCGCAGCCCTCCAATTCGTGCTGGATGAGGAAATCAGCCCGCGCCCGCTGACCCACGAAACCCTCCTCGCAACCCTCGCAATTCTTGACGCAGAGTTGACTGGGGTCGCGATCGATGACGTCCAGGATGGCGTCTACTACGCCAAACTGACCGTTTCGCGAGGTGGACGGGAGCACCTCATCGACGCCCGACCGTCGGACGCCTTGACGCTCGCCCTCCGAGCGGAGGTTCCGATCCACGTCAGCGATAGAGTGCTCAGGCTGGCCTCTGGCTCGTGATCCAGGGTGTTTCTCCACAATTTCTCCACGCCCTCCACGACTCTCCACCGAGCCCCCTGTGAACTGGACAGAGTTGGGGCAAGGACTGGCCTTGGGGCCGGTGGACGGTTGGCCCACTCCGCTCGCCTTCCAGGGCCTCTCCCCAAGCCAGATCGAAGTCTTGCGAGAGGTGTTGAAAGCCCTCCTGGCGACTCCTCGCTCTTCTTCGGGCCTGGGGACGGGCCTCCGCTGGTCCGGCGAGGGGTGGATCTGGCGGGAATCCGAGCAGGAGAAGGACGGTCGCTGGACGCCGGCCGATCCCAGCAGAGAAGCCTCTCAGCTGCTGATGGCAGCGCGAGAGCTGCTCTGGAGAGGCTCTAGCGAACCGCTCGAGCTCCTGGCTGCGCTCGAGGCCCTCTTGGCGACTCCGCTCGGGCTTCGCTGCGAGGCCCACCAAGCCGAGCTGGCACGCCTCGAGACGCCCGCGCAAGTCGTCAACGAGCGCTGGCTGATCGCGAGCAGCGCGTTGCCGCCCGAGCTGCTCGAGGAAGCCTGCGGCCCTGCCCAGCGAACCCTTTGGGAGGCTGAAGGGGAGGGAGTCGTCGACACGGCGACGCAACCCGAGGGCCTCGTTCCAGCCCTGATCAAGGCTGCGGCGCCCGCCCGGCGTGGCTTGATCCTCGTCGGCGACAACGCGCTCGCGCTCCGCCTCCTCCAAGGCCCTTGGGGCGAGTCGATCCAATGCGCCTACCTCGATCCCCCCTACAACACGGGCTCGGGCAGCTTCGCCTACGCCGATCGGCGTCCGCGGGACGCCTGGCTCTCCTTTATGGACGAACGACTCCGACTCGTGGGATCCCTCCTCCGTCCAGACGGAACCCTCTACGCCCAGATCGACCAGCACGAAGGGGCTCGGCTCCGACTCCTCCTCGATCGCCACCTCAAGTTCGTGAGCGAGATCGTGTGGCGAATTGGCTGGGTCAGCGGCTTTAAGACCCGCGCCAAGCGCTTCATTCGCAACCACGACACGATCTATCAATACGGGCGCGTGCCAAAGCCCCTGTTCAACAAGCGCTACCTCCCCTACCCCGATGGCTACCGGCGCCGGGACGGGAAGCTCCCCACGGGGAAAGGCATTCCGCTCGAGGACACCTGGAACTGCAGCGCGGGCGATCGCCTCGACTCGGTCCAGATCGTCAGCTTCAGCAAGGAGAAAGTCGGGCGGGGCAACTTGACTCAGAAGAGCGAGGCGCTGTTGGCGCGAATGCTCCAAGCGAGCAGCGACGAGGACGACTGGGTCCTCGATCCCTTCCTCGGCTCGGGGACCACCCCAGCCGTGGCCCTCAAGCTTGGGCGCCGCTTTGTAGGGATCGAGCGCGACCCGGCCCTCGTCGCTGAGGTGATTGCTCCCAGGCTCCGGCGGGTGATCTCCGGCGTCCCTTACGGAATCAGCAAGAGGGTCGGCTGGGTGGGGGGCGGGGTGGTCCAAGTCCTCACGCTCGGAGCAGTCGGAGCAGCGGCGCCGACCCACGGCTGGGAGGGCCCCCGAGGTCGCCAATAGCGGTTGCGCGCAACCATGACCTGACTACAATCCTCCGCACAGGAGAGATGGCAGAGTGGTCGAATGCGTGGGCTTGCTAAGCCTATGAGGGGGTCTTACCCCCTCCAGGGGTTCGAATCCCCTTTTCTCCGATCCGGCGGCGCCCTCTCA
>JAESQQ010000862.1 GCA_016765095.1 Planctomycetota bacterium
ATTGGACAGGGGAGGCTCGAACCTACGGGCATCCCCTCACCGACTCGCGTGCAAGGTCCAGCGGAGGCAGCAGTTCGCTCGCGAACTCGAATCGCATGAGTCGGCGTTTGGCGAGTTCGGGTCGCGCGATGAAGCGATGCGCTACAGCAGAGCGAGCTTGTCCGAAGGCGGCTTCGTTGCTTGCGCGTGCGCCGGAGTCGGGTCGCGTTAGGTCGGCTTCGCGTCACGGCCGCCGGTTTCGCGCCTTCGCCCGCGCAAGCGATCGAGGACGAGGACGAGGACGAGCACGAGCACGGGGGAGGAGCACGGGAGGCCATGGCGGGGCGGGGCCGCCAAGCGAGGGTGGCGGCTATTCCCCGGCGGGGAGCTGGAGCGCGCCGCTGCCGCGAGGCGGATCGGTCGCTGGCTGAGAGGAGTTGTCGCGAGCGGCCAGGTTGAGGTCGTCGATCAGGCGCCGGAGCCGTCCTAAGCGGCGCTGGATGTAGCGGAACCCAATCCGAGGCAAGAGCCGAACCGCCTCGGGCTCGTTGGCCTCCTCGGGGTGCGGCTCGCTCAACAACTCGAACTTGCTCCCCTTGACGAGGAGGTCCGCGTAACGGGTGTTGAGGAGATCCATCATCTCCGGGCTCGGCGTCTCCTTGAGGCGCAGGATCGTGTAGTCGCCGACGTACCGGAGCGAGTGGTAGCAGCGATAGAACTGCTCGATCTCGTCGAGGGCCTGCTCTGGGCTCGTGGTGTAGCGATAGAGGTTGCGGTCGTAGGGCGAGATCAGCCCTCGTCCGAGCAAGTTCTCGCGCACGTAACGCTCCCAGGCTGGCCAATAGCTGCCGCCGGGGGCGTCGACCAAGATCACGGGGAGGGGGTCGCACTTGCCTGTCTGGAGGAGCGTTAGCGACTCGAAGCCCTCGTCTAAGGTCCCAAATCCGCCCGGGTAGAGCACGATCGCGTCGCTCTCTTTCACGAACGCGAGCTTGCGGCTAAAGAAGTACTTGAAGTGGACGAGCTTGGGGTCGCCGTCAATGAAGGGGTTGGCGCTCGCCTCGAAGGGCAAGTCAATGCTGACTCCGAAGCTCCGCTCGCGGGTCGCGCCTTCGTTGCCGGCCTGCATGATCCCCGGGCCCGCGCCCGTGATGACCATCCAGCCGCGCTTGACGGCGCCCGCGCTGAGGCGGAGGCAATGATCGTAGATCGGGCTCCCGACCGGACTCCGGGCTGAGCCGAAGATCGAGATCTTGCGCGCCTGACGGTGCGCGCCGAACACCTCGAAACTGCGTTGAAAGTCGTCGAGGGACGAGCTGAGGAGCTTCAGCTCGCCGCGATTCAGCCCCTTGCCTGCCAAGCCGATCACTTGGGCGAGCAGCTGACCGATCAAGTCAGAGGAGGCTCCTGCAGGGAGGAGCTCGAGGAGTTGATCGATCCCCGACGCAACGGCGGGGTCAGAGTGGAAGGGTGACTTGGCGCTCATGGCCGAATGATAGACGCCGGCGGGAGCTCCGGGGGTGGCGGCGCTACTTCTGTCCTGGGGACCAACCTCGGCCCTCGAGTAAGGCTCGGGTCGCCTCGGCCCCGCGCCAAGGGAGCCGCGTGGAGGTCGCCCCGGGGGGGAGCTGGGCGAGGAGCTCCTTGGCTCGCTCAGGCTGAGCGCTGAGGAGGGCCAGATAGACGAACTGATAGGGAAGCTCAGGGGGAGCGGGCTTGCTTCCTCTCGCGAGGGCCAGGTGGACTTTCGCGGCGCCGGGGAGATCGCGCCGAGCCAGCAAGACCTCTCCGCGATAGAGCTCACGAAGCTGCGAGCGCTCTAGGATTCCGGTCCGAGCGGCTTCGAGGTCACCCTTGTAGGAGCCGGCCCGGGTGAAGTAGCTCGTGGGGTCGCGGTTGTTCGCCTCGAGCCTCGCGACTTCTCCCCGCGCGAAGCTGACCAGGTCGCGGTGTGGAATCCACTTCGCCGGGAGTTCGAGCTGGCTCTTGGGGTCGACGAGGAAGCTCGCCACGGCCTGAACCAGCACTGCTTGAGGGCTCTTGGGCTCCCCCAGCGCCAGGAGGGCCTCTTTGGCGTCGCCGCTCGAGAGCAGAATTCGGAGGGCCTCTAGGCGCGGAGCCTCGGCGGGCGGGGCCCGCGAGATCGCGCTCGCCGCCTCGGAGAAGGACCCCGCTTGGAGGAGCAACTCGACGTGGAGGGTTCGTCCCGCTGGCGTCGAGAAGCTCGCCGAACGCTGAAGGGCTCGAGCGACTTGGCCTGCGGCTGCGTCTCGGCGCGCCGCCGCGAGATCCTCGCTGGGCGGGGACACGACCGGCGAGGGCGAGCGCGTGTCTGCGGGCGTGGGAGGGGGCAGCTCTTGGCCACCCCAACTCGAGAGGGCCACCGCCCCCAGGGCCAACGCGCAGAGCGCACCCGTTGCGCCGAACACCAGGGCGCGCGGCCGCAGGGACGCGCCAGCCACGCCTTGCCCCTCCAGGAGTCGATCGAGGGCAGGGGCGAACTCCTGCCCGTCGCTGAAGCGATCCGCCGGAGCTCGGGCCAAGGCGCGGCCTAGGACCGCGTCGAGGGCTGGAGGGGCTTGGTCCGCGACCTCACTCAGGAGGGCGTAACGAGCGTTCGAGATCGCGCCCCCGATCTCGAGGAGGGTCTCACCCTCGAAGGGTCGTTCGCCGGCCGTGACTTCGTAGAGGCACACCCCAAGTGCCCACACGTCCGCTCGGGCGTCGACTTCCGCTAGCTTGGCCCCCGCGAACTGCTCGGGAGACATGTAGTGGGGCGTCCCGAGGAGCGTCCCCGTGCGGGTCAGAGCCTGACCACCCTCGAGCGCGGCGAGGCCGAAGTCGGTCACGCGCACTCGCCCGTCGCTGCCGACGAGGATGTTCTCGGGCTTCACGTCTCGGTGGACGACGCCTTGGGCGTGGGCAAAGCCGAGTCCTCGCGCCGCGTCGCGGACCAAGGTTACGCGGTCCCAGAAGCGCCGCTCAGCGGCCGCGTCGGTCAGCGAGCGGGCCCCGTGGATCAGTTCGTAGGCGAGAAAAGGCTGCCCTTCGACCTCGCCGTATTCGAGGAGGCGAACGACGCCGGGGTGCGCGAGGCGTAACGTGACCTCCCCCTCGCGGAGGAAGCGCGCCCGCTGGACTTCGCTCAGCTGAGAGGAGCACTTTGAGCGCGACTTCGATCCCCTGTTGGCGATCGTGCGCCAGATAGACCACGCCCATTCCGCCCCGCCCGAGCTCCGACTGGACCGCGTAACGAGCCTGAAGCCCGGGCGTCAGCCCCCCCCCGTCGTCGTCTCTCCGCTGAGCCGTGAGGAGCGTGTCACCTCCTGCGGGGAGCCTTCCCGCGAGGCTGGCGGGTCGTGACTCGCTGGCGGCCGGGCCGAGGAGGGAGGTTGCCCAGGAGGCTGGGGAGAGCTCCCCTCTCGACGCCTGCCTCCCTTGGACTCGCTCACTTGTCTACTCACCCATGCCGCGCGCCACGGGGGGAGTATTGCGCCCAGACCCGCCCCGCGCACTCGAAGCCTTGGGAGCTCGGCCCTCGCGGTCGCCCAGAAAGAATCGAAGGCGGCCTGAGAGGAGCCCTCTAAGCCAAAAAGAGCTAGGCTGGAGGCGGTGTCTGAGATCGATCTGGCGTTCGTTCACTTGGCCGTTCAGCGGGGGCTTGTGACCTCCCAGCTGGCGCAAGCTTGCCAGGGCGAGGCTGCCCGGACTGGACAGCCCCTCCCCAAGCTCCTCCTCGAGCGAGCCAACCTCGATCCCGACCTGGCTCGGGCCCTCTACGAGGAGGCGCGCCAGGCGCGCCTGAGCGGGGTCCAGAACGTCGCTTCCTCTGGCTCCTTCGCGGCCCCGCCAGCCTTCGGCGCGGTTCCTTTCGCGAGCTCCCCCGCTGCGGCCCCCCCTGGGCCGGGGTTCGTGACTCCAGTTGGGGGCCTGGCCACGAGCCCCGGTTCCTCGACGAGCGGATTTGGCAGCCTGCCGGGCTCCGTGCACGGAAGCAGCGGAAGCAGCGGAAGCTATCCCGGTCCTCAGGGTTCCGCTCCTCAGGGTTCCGGTCATCACTCCGGTCCTCAGGATTCCGGGCGACAGTCGGTGAGCCGGCCCGCGCTGCTCGCTGCGGGCTCGATCTTCTCCCGCCGCTACCGCCTCGACGAGGAGCTTGGCCGAGGGGCCATGGGCCTGGTCTGGAAGGCCCACCAGCTCGACCTCGATCGGCCCGTGGCTCTCAAGATGCTTCTGCAGGGATCCTTGGCCAGCGAGTCTCTTCGAAAGCGCTTCGTCGACGAGGCGCGCTCCGTCGGGCGCCTCGATCACCCGAACATAGTCAAGGTCCACGACGTCGGCGAGGAGGACGGGATCCTCTGGTTCACAATGGCCTACGTCTCTGGGCCTACGCTCCGCCAGAAGATCAAGCAGTCGGTGCTCTCGATCGAAGACGTCCTCGACCTAGCCGTAGGAATCACGGACGGCCTCCAGCACGCTCACGAGGCGCAGCTGATTCACCGCGACCTCAAGCCCGCCAACATTCTCGTCGACAAGGACGGGCGCCCTCGGATCACTGACTTTGGGATCGCGAAGGACAACAGCCGCGCGGAGACCGGCTTGACTCAGGAAGGGGAGGTGCTTGGGACGCCGGCTTACATGTCACCCGAGCAGGCTGACGGTGCGGCAGGCACGACCGACGCCCGAACCGATATCTACGCCGTGGGCGCGATCCTGTATCGGGCTTTGACTGGCGTCGCCGCTTTCGCGGGCGACTCGAGCTACGACATTCTGACCAAAGTCCTCACTTCGCCCGTTCCAAACCCCCAACAGCTCAAACCAGAGATCCCCGACGACCTCAACGAGCTCGTGATGCAGTTGATGGCGAAGGAGGCGGACGATCGACCTTCTACGGCCCGAGAAGTAGGCGATCGCCTCCGCAAGATCCTTCGCCGCTATCGACGCGGGTCGAGCCTAGCGCCGCAAGCGATCGCCGGCGTCGGCGCCGGCAATCGGAGCGCGCTCCTGCTTGGCGTCGCGGTCTTGGTCCTCGGGGTTGGCGTGACCGGCGGGGTGTTTGGCTGGCGAAGCTATCAACGCGCCGAGGGCTACGCTGAGCAGCGGCGGCTCGAGGACGAGGCTCAAAAGGAGATAGCCGACCAGGAGCAAGCCTACGGCGCAGCGCTCGACCTCCTCAAGGAGGCCAGCGCCCTCACGTCTCCCAAGGAGGTCTTGGCGAAACTCGAGAACGTGTTCCCGATCCTTGACGACCACGCACCCGCGCACCTCTCTAAGGGGCGTGCGCTCCTGGCGCTCGACCGAGTCGAGGGTGCGGTCGAGTCCTTCCGGGCTGCGCTCGTGTTGAGCCCGCGGAACCTCAAGATCCAGATCTTGCTCGGACACGCGATCCTCGCCGGCGGAGATCAAGAGGGTGCCCTGGAGGTCGCGAGCGCCCTCGACGGGGTCGAGGACGGCGCTCGGGGGGCGAACGAGCTTCGGGCGGCGGTCTCGGAGGAGCAGGGCGAGCTCGGCCAAGCGGCCGCCCACCTCGGGCGCGCGGTCCAAGCCGCGCCCCAAGACGGCCCGCTCCGACTCCGCCAAGCAGACCTCCTCAAGCGGGCTCGGCGGTTCGTCTCGGCCGACGAAGTCGCGGGTCACGCGATTCGACTCCTGCCCAAGAGCGACGCTCGGGGGCACACTTTGCGAGCCCAGGTTCGGTTCGAGCTCGGCGAGTTTCGCGAGGCCAGCGGGGACGCGAAAGAGGCGCTTCGGCGCGACCCGAACTCCGAGGCGGCCCAAGCGATCGCTCGTTCGGTCAAGCGACGCCTAGCGGCGCAGCCCAAGCCGACTCGCAAACCGATTAAACGCCCGCCCGTGCGTCCCCCAAACCCTGGCGGCTCGAAGACCCTCACGATGCGCGCGCCGCCTGCGGGGAACGCCCCCCACGACGACTCGCACGCAGCGCTCAAGCGGTGCATGCAGGCCCTCCACCGCCGCGATCCCAATGCCGCGGCAAAGGCCCTCACCGAGCAGTTCCGCGAAGTCCCGCTCCGGTGCCAGCCCGCGCTCATGCTCCGACACACCTGCTTCCTAATGCTGCAGGACCTGCCCCATGCCCTCCACGACCTGGCGACTTACCTCAAGCTGTCGGGCCCGACCGAGGAGGGCGTGAACGCCGTGCTCCGCTACGCGCGGGGTTTCCCCACCCCCGAGGAGGCGATCGGGCAGATCCGGCTCCTCGCCAAGCAGACCCGCCCTCGGGACCCGGCCTGGCGCGTGATCGAAGGGCAGATCTTCGCTCAGCACAAGTTGCCCAAGCCTGCGCTGGCGGCCTTCGCCGCAGCCCTTAAGGCCGACCCGAGTTACTTCGAAGCGAATCACGAGCGCAGCCACCTCTATCTCAGAGTGATCCGAAAGCCCGACTTGGCCCTCGCCGACGCTGAGGTCTGCTTGAGGGCGGATCCAGCGCGAGTTCACTTCCAGCTCATGGGAGGCGACGCTGCGGCAGCGGGGGGAAAGCGCGCACGCGCCGTCGAGCTCTTCACGCAGGCCGCTAAAGTGGGTAGGCCCCGAGAAAAGAAACACGCGCGCGCGCAACTCGCGAATCTCGAGAAGTAAGCCCATGAACGAGGAGAGTGTTGGGAAGCCACCTGAGGGTGCTACCCCCAGTGAAGGCATGGCGCCGTCAAGCGCGGTCAAAGAGGTGAATGCGTCCAAGGAGGACGAGTCGGCTCCCGCTTCCGCCGGAGCGACGAGCGCCGAAGCGCCGAGCGCCGAAGCGCCG
>JAESQQ010000863.1 GCA_016765095.1 Planctomycetota bacterium
AACTCGATCGTGAAGCTTGGTGGCGGCCCAGCGGTGAAGCGGAGAGGCCTAAACCTCTGCCCTCGCAAGGGGTGAAAGGCGTAGTGGATCGTGACGAACGGGACACTGGTAGTGTGCGCTAGGGCTCTAACGACCTGGCGGGGCGGAAGCCCAGGCTGTTGTGGCGGCGGCCCGGCTCGTACCAGCGGCGGAGGGCCGAGCGACAGAGGCTGGCGGCGGAGTACCAACTGCCGCCGCGGAGGACGCGCCCGTACGCGCTGGCTGAGTCTCGCGCGCTACCGTCTCGCGGCGCACCCTCGTAGCTGTTCACGTGGGCGTCCTGGACCCATTCGGCCACGTTTCCTGCCAGGTCCAGGCAGCCGAAGGGTGAAGCCCCCGCTGGGAAGGAGCCCACCGGGGCCGTGTAGGCGAACCCGTCGCGCCAGCCTTCCTTCGCGTCATTGGCCTGCTTCTGTTTGAGGGGAGAGTCCCAATCCGCGCTCTGATCGGCCAGGTTGAGCAGCGCTCCGCCCGGCTCCGCCTCCCCCCAAGGCCAGGTCGTGCTCTCCGACCCTCGCGCGCCGTATTCCCACTCTGCCTCGCTCGGCAAGCGCAGCCCCGCCCAGCGGCAATAGGCCAACGCGTCCTCCCAGGACACATTGAACACCGGGTGGCTGTCCCCAGCCTCGAACCGGATCCCTCCCAGGTCGCGGGCGTCGATCACCCGGCTCGGCTTCGCTCGCCCCGTCGCGTCGAAAAACGCCTCGTACTGCCGCCAGGTCGTCTCGTGTTTCCCTAGGAAAAAGCCGTTCGCGAGGGTCACGACTCGGACCGGCTTCTGGTCGTCGTCGCCAGTCTCGCTCCCCATGGCGAAACTCCCCGCCGGGACCCAGACCGGGACCGACCCGTCCTTGTGATTCACATACTCCCCGGAACTGGCCCCGAACCGGAGCCCGTCAGGCAAAGGGAGCGGCGTGCGCTTGGCCCCGGGCAGCGCCCGATACCAACCCGGCGCCGTCGCAAGGGGCGAGCGCGAGCCGGTGGGCGTTGGCGAGGGCGAGCGAGTGGGGCTGGGGCTGCTCGCGCTGGACGGAGAACTGGAGTTGGGGCTCCCTGGCGGGGGGGGGACCGGTTCCGGCAGGGCCCATGCCGCGGCCCCACCGACGAGCGCTAGCCCAAGCAGCACGGGGCCCGCGATCCACGGCGCGAGCGACCCTCCCGAGCCCCCGCCCGACGCGGGCTGGTCGTCGCCTTCCAGTTCCCGTAGCGCGACGCCCAGGGCCCCCAGCGACTCGAAGCGGTCCGTGGGCGACTTCTCCAGACAGCGCAGCACCACGTGCTCCAGTCCAGGCGAGACCGACGCCAGCTTCGAGGGTGGCGTCGGTGCTCTCTCCTGGGTCGCCACGACCAACTCCAGCAGCCCTTCCCCTTGGATCGGGGGGACACCGGTCAACGCCGCGTAGAGCACCGCCCCGACCCCGTAGACGTCGACGCTCGTCGTCGACGCTTCCGCTTGACCAGCGGCTTGCTCCGGCGCCCAGTAGCCCGGCGTCCCCTGCAAGGCGCCCGTCTTGCTGAGGCGAACCGACTCGTCGCGCCCCAAATCCTTGGTCAGCCCAAAGTCGGTGACCACGAAGAGCTCCTCGGGCGTCACGAGCACGTTGTCCGGCTTGAGGTCCCGGTGCAGGATCCCGATCGCGTGCGCTGCGCTCAGCGCCGCGCAGAGCTGGACCCCGAGCGCGATCGCCTCCTCGCTTGACAGCGAGCCGCGCGTCCGAAGGCGCTCCTCCAGGCTCTCCCCCGCGACGCGTCGCATGGCGAGCCAGGGGACGCCGTCCTGTTCCCCTGCGTCGACGACTTCGACCAGGCCGGGGTGTCGCAGTTGGCTCAGGGCCCGGGTCTCTCGCGCAAAGCGGGCTCGCTGCGCATTGCTCGCGCCCCGTCCCGACAGCAGGACCTTGATCGCGAGGTCCCAACCGAGCGTGGGGTGGCGAGCGAGGTAGACCGTCCCCATACCGCCTTCGCCCAGCACGGCGAGGGTGCGGTAGCGACCGATCTGGGGGAGCGCGGGATCCACGCCCAGACTTTCGCCGAGACCTACGCGAGGCGCCAGGCGTTCTGGTCCACCCTCGCCGTGCTGGGCTCGTAACTATCACAGGTGAAGCGGATCACCGGGCACAAGAGCGACGCCATGATTGAGCGTTACACGAGGGGATCAGTCGACGTTGAGATCCACGCGGGCGTCAACGATCTGTATGCCCGGCTCAGCCTCCCAGAGGGTGTGCCCAACGGTGTGCCCAGGGCGGGCGCACTTGGTCCCCAAACGAAGAAAGCCCGGACCTAAGTCCGGGCTCTTACGAAGCTTGTGCGGAGACTCGAACTCCGGGCCTCATCATTACGAATGACGTGCTCTACCAACTGAGCTACACAAGCGCTGAATCAGTCTGTTTCTTCTTCTACCACGCCGAGATCGAGGGAGAAGACTCCCTGCTTGTCGTAGTCCAACAGGCGCGCACTATACTTGATCGATTTTCCGACCTTCAAGCCTCGGGTGTCGATCTGGTCGAGGTCTTTGAGCACGAGGCGGACGTCGGCCTTGCCGCGGCTGCTGTCTCCGAGCGAAATGCTGGAGTCCTCCTCGATCGCGTGAACGTAGCTTGACCAGACCACGAAGCGTTTCTCGTGGCGGTCCTGCCAGAGCCCGCGCTTCTTCTTCGTGCCTCCCGAGCTGTCCGCCTTATAGAACTGGTGGAGCTGGGCCCGGCTGATCTTGACCGGAGTCAGGCGGCCCGGATCCGGCTTGGCTTCGAAGTTGGCGAAGTAGTTGTAGACCAGGCCGACGACCGTCCCGATCACGATCAACACGAACGCGAGCCAGGCCGCAGCGATCCAGTTCCGACCGCCACCCGTCGTCAATCGCTCGCCGCAAGCGTTGCAGCGAATCGCGCGCACCGAGACACCCTCGCCACAGTGAGGACAGTCGCGCTGAGGGCGCTTGGCTGTGCGACCGCGGGTCTCGATCTCCATGCCCTCGCTGGCGGCCGCGCTGTCGGTGTCGCCGTCTAGTTCAAGACCACACTTCCAACAGTTGTTGGAGCCGGCGGGGACATCCTCGCCGCAATACGGACACATCGACATGGGGAGCACGGTAAACAAGCCGGGTTGCCCCGTCTACCCGCTGGCTGCCCATGAACCCAAGATCCACCTCGCGTGGATCGGGGAGGTGGAGGCGATCTAGCTCCGCTGACGCGTCGTGACTCGGCCCGCGATCTTGTAGCGGCGGAACTTGTCGAGGTGGAACTCGGCCACGTCGCGGGATACGCCCTTGAGGACGGGAATGATCGTGCGCTCGGTCAAGCGTGCCGCGTCGTCGAGGCTGCAGCCCTTGATCTCAGCGATCAACTCCGCCGCCCGCTCCTTCTTATCGGGATCCGAGATCCGAGAGAGGACGAGGCCGTGATCTCCAGCGCCCTTGGGGGCCGGTCCTCCACCGCCACCGCCACCGCCGCCTGTGGCGGGAGATCGAGAGCGTCCGCGCGAGCGGCGAGAGCTGGAGCGTCCACCCTCACGCCGCTTGCTCTTTGTTGGCGCAGGCGAACTGCGCTCCTCGTCGATCACCTGGCGAGCTCGCGCGAAGGGGTCGGCTCCACCGCCACCGCCACCGCCACCGCCACCGCCGCGTGAGCGATTCTTGCTCCGGGAGCGGGTCGGGCGCGGGTTGTCCTCGAACAAGTCGAGGTCCTCTCCCGAAGCCGAGAAGGGAACTCCACGAGTCTTCTTCTTGCTCTTGCGACTCCGCGAAGGCGCGGGCTGAGCTGGCCCAGAGTCACCAAACAAGTCGAAGTCGTCGGAGGTCTCGCGTGCGCCGCCTCGTGTCTTCTGGCTCTTTATGATCTCCATGGCTTCGCTGGGATTGAGCGGCTCCAGGATGTCGCTTGGGAACTCGGAGCCCATTAGGTTTCGACGATGAACCTTGGCGCTCAAGTCAAGAGGAGCGGGCTGGAGTCCAGCCATGTCGTCGAGCGGCTCCTCGTCTTCGGGCCCAAAGAGCTGGAGCACAGCGTCCAGGTCTCCCTCGGGAGACGGCTTCTTGCTCTTGCGCTTCGATTTCCGGCGGGGCGCCTCTTCGTCGCTGTTGAGCATTCGCCCGAGGTCGTCGTCGTCTCCGAAGGGATCGGCCTCGTCGGAGAAGGGATCCGGCTCGTGGGGATTGGAGTGGCTGGCAGAGGCGTGCACTGGCGCCGACTCTTCGAGCTCGTCGAGACTCTCAAGCGTCGGGGCGCGGTTGTCCTCGTCGCTCAGGAGATCGAAGTCGTCTTCGAAATCACCGCTGGCTCGCGAACTGAAGCGCTCATTGGCCGTGGCCGGGACCGGCTCCAGCGTCGAGGCGCTCGGCTGCGATCGGTGGGGAGGATCGAGGTCGAGGATATCGCTGCCCGAGTCGTGGAGCGAGCCGGTCGCCTCGAAGCTGCTTCCGTCGTTTGGCGGAGGGATCGTGTCGATCTCAGACGTGTTTATGTCGAACTGCGACTCCGCGAAGGACATCGGCATCGGCTGGGGCGGAGGAGGAGGCGGGGCCTCGGCGGGCGGCGGCGGCGGCGGCGGCTCTTCTGCCTGACGGTAGGCCAACAACGCAGCCTCGTTGAAGCGCGCCGTCCCGCCAGGCACCGGCTCTGGTGGTTCCTGCCCAAAAGACGTGGGCGAAGGCGTGGGAGCAGGAACCCGCGTCACGGGCGGGCTCATCCAGTCGTCCTCGACCTCCTCTTCGGGCGGAGCCTCTATGACCTCGCTCCGAGTCTCGGTCCCGTAATCGGTCACGGGAGCCTGGAGCGTCGCCGACGACTTTGAGGATCGGCGGGCGCGGCTCTTCGGTTGGCGACCCGCGTCCGAAGAGGACACATTTCCGTTGGGCGACGAGAGGTCGAACGAGGCCTGGCAGGCTGGGCAAGTGAACGAGCCCACCACATGCACGCTGGGTGCCGCCTCTGAAGAACGCGAGGGCGCAGAGTCGTTGATGGTCTCCTCTGGGTCGTCGAACTGCGCGATCGGTGGCAGGACCGGCCAGTTGACGTGGGGAAGGGTGTCACTCGGCTCGTCGGTCGTAATGACCTTGCAGCCGAGTTGAACGATCACTTGTAGTCGCTCGCGAGCAACGCCTGCCTGGCGAGCAGTCAACCCGTGCAGAATCACGATCGGCATGGCACCGGAGATGCTCGTCGCCATCGCCTCGTCGAGGTCCAAGAGGCGACTCAACTCGACCGTTACCTGCTCAGCGGCGGGGTTGCCGAGGTCGTCGGCAGCGCGCACTGGCGGTTCGGAGAGGATGATTTTGAAAGGGCCTGCAGGCTCGACCATGGTCCTCGTTTGCCTCCAATAATCGTGGGAGGCGTCGCTGTAAACCTCGTTGCACTATCGGCTTGGCATGTCGGGGTGTCAAGCTCCCGAGAGATCCGGCCCCTTGAGGACCTGCCAAGCCCACTCGGGGCCCTCCAGCGCAGAGAACCCCCACTCCTAGTGACCCTCGCTGGGCTGACCCCTCACGCTGGGATTCGACGGGGGACGAAGCGCCCCGAGGTCCTCGAGGAGAGCGAGGAACGCGTCGCGCAGGACGCTCGTCGCGAGCCGGCCGGGCGAGACGCTGACTTCGTAGTCATATCGGGGGTCCTCCCAGTCGGACTCGTGGATCAAGTAGCCGAGCTCGTCGTTGCCGAGCCCGATCAAGAGAGCGGGCTGAGCCTCGATCCGATCGACGAGCTCGAACCCGAGTTTGGGGAGCACCTCGCCGAAGGCGGAGACAAAGACCGCCGAGCCGAGGCGAAGTCCCCAGGCCTCGCTCTCGGTGTAGCCGTCCTCAAAGGGCCTGGGACCAAACACACCGAATGAGGCTCCGAGGTGGAAGATTCTCGGCTCGACGGGGACCCGCACGCGCCGACGAGAGACGACGAGCGCAGGCTCTGGCGCCAACGGCTGCGCGCCCTCGAGCGCCTCCAGCGCGAGCTTCGCCAGGGCCCCCCCGATTCGTTCCATCTCCGCCAGGGTTCGCTCGTGACGATCCACCGTGACCATTCCGCCCAGCGCCCCGTTGAGGAACACCGCCACGCTGCCGGGCCGAGCGGCTTCGATCTTGGCGCAGAGGACGCCCGGAAACCCCGCGCTCATGACGGTGTTGCTCGATCCCAAGGTCTCTGGGTGGCAAGCGAAGTGCACGAGAGTTGCGACTGGCCGGCCTTCAGGCGTATCGAAGGCGAAGACCCGTAGCCGGCGATCGATCAGCTCTGGCTCGCGCCGGTTTCGGCTGATCCCTTTGGCCGGGGCCTCTCGCTCAGCCCAGCGAACCACCACCGGCGTCAGCCGAAGCAGCGCCTCCTCGACGGCCCTCACGACCCCAGCCAAGACCCGCTCGACGACAGGCTCCTCGAGACCACTCCAAATCGGGGGGATCCCCCACATGCCCATGGTGTCCGGGCCGGCGTGGTTGTGTGTGCTCGCGACCAGCAGAGCCTCTGGCGCGATCAATCCCGCCAACCTCCGCCGAATCTCCTCGACTTGGTAGTGGTGGACCCCAATCAGATCGCAGCCCACGATCACCGTCGTGAGCTTCCCCCGTCGCAGCGCGAGGGCTCTGACCGTGATCGGGTCGTGGACCGAATCGTGCCGCTTGTCGATCTTGAACCCAGCCATGTAAGCCGGCTCGCGAGGAGTCACGTCGGCCCAGGCAGCCCCCGCCTCGAGCACACCTTCGGTCGCGCTGAGCCGCTCCGCCGGCCCGACGTCCCCAGGAGCCCGCTCGCCGGGAGGTGAAAGGAAGGCGCACCCGGCGCCGAGGCTCGACACCCAGATCGTGAACAACCACGTCCCCAGGCGACTCAATCCAAGCCGGGGGGAGAGCGCTCGAGGGTGGAGCAGAGGACGCACACCGACATCAGAACGGAGATCCGCTCGGAGCGGTTCTCTGCTCCCCGTCTTTTTGCCCGCTCCAAGTGCGCCACCGTGGAAAAATCCCGCCCAGAGCCCACCCAGGCGGTCAAACCGAGGGCTGGGGGGCGAAGCCGTCTAGCAAACACAGTATTCTCTGGCCTCGCTGGAGGCTGCATGCCGAGTGTTCACCCCGTTCTCCGCAACCTCCCCGAATACCCGATCGTGCGGGTCGAGCGAGCCAAGCGTGAGCGCTTGGACGCAGACTTGGCGGTGTTCGACTTTGGGACCGGCGACCCTCTCGATCCGACTCCTGGCTTTATCCAAGACGCGCTCCGGGACGGGGTCGAGTCCGTCTGTCGCTACCCCAACCCCCGGGGGACCCCTGAACTCCGGGCCGCCGCGGCGGGCTACCTCCAGCGTCGATTCGGGGTCGAGCTCGACCCAGCCACTCAGATTGCGTCCAGCCGTGGCTCCAAAGAGGCGATCTTCCACCTCCCCTTCGCGTTTCTCGACGTCGCCAGCGGGCGGGACACGGTCGTGTTCCCCACCCCGGGCTACACGGTCTACGAGTCCGGAACGCGCTTCTGCGGCGGGGTCGCCCACGGCGTCGCCCTGACCCCCGAGAACGACTTCCTCCTCGAGCCCTGGACGCTCCCCAGAGAGGTCCGGGAGCGGATCGCGATCCTGTGGGTCAACTACCCCCACAACCCAAGCGGCGCGCGCGCGCCGCGCAGCTACCTGGAGTCTCTGACCGCGTTCGCCCGCGAGGAGGGGATCGTGCTCTGCAGCGACGAGTGCTACGTGGACGTGTTCGAGGGCGAGGCGCCGATCTCCCTGCTCGAGTTTGGGACCGAGAACCTGATCACGCTCTTCTCCTGCTCCAAGCGCTCTGGGATGACCGGCTACCGATCCGGATTCTTGGCGGGCGACGCGAACTTGATCGAGACCTACTCCCGCCTTCGTCCCAACCTAGGCGTCGCGACCCCGCTCTTCGTCGAGCGAGCCGCGACCGCAGCCTGGAGCGACGACGCCCACGTCAGCTCGCGGAACGCGATCTTCTCGCAGAAGCGCGCCCTGTTTCGCGAGTTCTTCGACGCCGAGGAGATCCCCTATTGGGGTCGCGACGCGACGTTCTTCCTCTGGTTCAGAGTCCCTGGCGGCGAAGAGGGCGAGTCCTACTGCCGTCGCCTCCTCGACGCGACCGGGATCGTCACGATCCCCGGCACCTACTTCGGCGCCGGGGGAGAAGGGCTGGCCCGGGTCGCGCTGGTTCCGCCCCTCGAGGAGTGCCGAGCGGCGATCGCCCTCTGGCGAGAGTGGGCGGCCTCGTGAGCGATCGCGTCGTGCTCGTTGACGGGAGCAACCTGATCTATCGGGCCTTCTTCGCCCTCCCAAGCAGCCTCCAAACCCCAGACGGCTTGCCGACCAACGCGATCTACGGATTCGCCACGATGTTCAAGAAGCTCCTCGCCGCGAAGCGGGCGGTTTACGGGGCGGTCGTGTTCGACGCGCCCGGTCCCACGTTTCGCAGCGAACGCTACCCAGACTACAAGGGGGAGCGGGCGCCTATGCCAAACGAGCTGCGCGAGCAGCTCCCCTGGATCGACAAAGTCGTCGCCGCCCACGAGTATCCGCTCCTGCGAATGCCGGGCTACGAAGCCGACGACGTGATCGGGACCCTGACGCGCGCCGCGCGCGAAGCTGGCTGCGAAGTCGTGATCGTCTCGAGCGACAAGGACTTCGCTCAGCTGATTGGCGAGGGCGTCAAAATGCTGGACACGCTCAAAGGCGTGACCTACGACGCGGAGTTGGTCCGCAAGAAGTGGGGCGTGACGCCCGAGCGATTCGTGGACTTCCTGGCCCTGATGGGCGACAAAGTCGACAACGTCCCAGGCGTGCCGGGGATCGGCAAAAAGGGCGCGGTCGAGCTCCTCGAGGCCTACGGCGATCTCGACGGTGTCTTGAGCCACGTCGACGAGCTCAAGGGTCGCCGCAAGACGACGCTGACCGAGAACCGCGACCTGGCGCTCCTCAGTCGAGAGCTAGTCACGATTGACTGCGCGGTTCCGATCGAAGGCGGGCTGGAGTCGATCCGGCTCTCCGCCGAGCCCCCGCAAGGGCTCAACGAGCTCTACCGCGAGCTCGGCTTCTATCGCCTCCTCGACGACGCCGCCCAGGTCGAGGACTCGACTCAAGAGGATCGCGACTACGGCCTCCTCCGGGACCCCGACGACTTCGCCGCGCTCCTTCAGGCCGCAGAGGGGGGCCCCGTCGTGTGGCACCCTGTCTTTGAGGGGATCTCGAGTGAACCCGGTGGTCTCGGCCCGCGAACGCTGGCTGGCCTCGCCTGCTCACCCCGCGTCGGGCTCGCGCGATACCTCCCGCTCTGTGGCCCGCACGCGGAGCCTGAGCTCGCGAGCGGCGGGTTGGGCGCTTCCGATCGCTGGGCCCCGGTTCGAGATCACCTCGGCGACCCCGCCAGCCCCAAGCTCTGCCACGACGCCAAGCGCTTGTTCGTCGCGCTTGGGCGGGGGGGCGTCGCCCTGGCGGGCGTTGAGTTCGACACCCGCATCGCGAGCTTCTTGATCGATCCGACTCGGATCGTTCCGCACCGCCTCGATCAGCTCGCCAAAGAGTTCCTGCACCGAACCGTCGCCCCGCGCAAGCGAGTGGTCGGGAGCGGCAAAGGTGAGCGCGCCTGGAGCGAATCAGACCTGGAGATCGCGACCGAACACGCCTGCCACTTGGCGGACGCCGTGGCCGAGCTGGGTCCTCTCCTCGTGCCCAAGCTGGCCGAGACGGGGCTCGAGGATCACCTCCGCGATCACGAGCTCCCGCTCTCGTGGCTCTTGGGGCGGGTCGAACTCAAGGGAGTCTTCATCGACGCGGGCGAGCTGACCGCCCTCGGCCGCGACTTGCACAAGGAGCTCGCCGAGCGCCAGACCGCGATCTACGCCCACGCCGGGCGCGAGTTCAATATCAACTCGACCAAGCAGCTGGGTCAGGTCTTGTTCGACGAGCTCGGGCTCCCGGTGATCAAGAAGACGAAGACCGGCTACTCGACCAACCACGACGTCTTGACGCGACTCAAGGGGAAGCACCCGATCGCCGAGGAGCTCCTCGATTACCGGGTCCTCGCCAAGCTGATCAACACCTACGTGGACGTCCTCTGCGCCGCCCAGGTTCCTGCGACCCAGCGCGTTCACTCGGTCTTCCAGCAGACGACGGGCGCCACTGGCCGGCTGATCACGACGGACCCCGACCTCCAGCGGACGCCGGTTCGCGACGCCCGCGGAGAGCGGGTCCGGAGAGCCTTCGTGGCTCCTCCCGGCCACGTCCTGATCTCCGCCGACTGGAGTCAAATTGAGTTGCGGATCCTGGCCCACGTCTCTGGCGACGAGGCGCTTTGCGCGGCCTTTCGCGACGAGCGCGACGTGCACGCCCACACCGCAGGCCAGCTCTTTGGCTGCCCTCCGGGCGAAGTCACTCGCGCCCAGCGGGGCGTCGGTAAAACGGTCAACTTCGCCACGATCTACGGTCAAGGCGCGACCGCCCTCGGTCAGATCCTGGGTGTGCCCCGCAAGGACGCCAAGGCCTACATAGAGGGGTTCTTCAAGACCTACGCCGGCGTCCGCGCCTGGCTCGACGCGACGATCGCGGCCGCAGAAGACGGAGGGCGCGTCACGACTCTCCTCGGGCGCCAACGCACGATCCCCGAGCTGTCCAGCAACGCCCACATGATCCGCCAAGCCGGACTTCGAATCGCGGCCAACACTCCGATCCAGGGCTCCGCAGCCGACCTCTGCAAGCTAGCCATGCTCCAGCTCGAGCGCGAGCTGAGCGCCGCCGGTCTGGGAGCAGAGATCGTGCTCCAGATTCACGACGAGCTCTTGCTAGAGGTCCCTGAGAGCGAAGTCGAGGAGACCGAGGCCATGACCCGGCGCGTGATGGAGACTTGCGTCGAGCTCAGGGTCCCGCTCGTCGTCGACGTCGGTCGCGGGGACTCCTGGGCGGCCGCCCACTAGCGGCGAGCCACGGTGATCAAGAACGAGCCGAAGCGACGAAAGGGCCGGAGGTCGAGGAGGCTGTCGAGGGCGTTGTAGATCGGCAACGCGATCCGGGCGACGCCGCTCTCGACGAACTTGAAGCTCACCCCAGACACGGGATAGACCTGGGTGGAAGCGAAACCTGCGCCAGCAAAGGCGCCCTCGAGCTTCGCTCGGGAGACGGGCTCCTCGTTTGGGGTCACGCCCTTGCTCGAATAGAGCGGAGAGTCACGACACCGATAGATCCGCATGAAGGGGTTCCCGCGGTGGGGGTCGTAGCCGAGCGCGAGCCCGCCCGGTTTCAGGATCCGAGCGCACTCGCGCGTCACGTGGGTCAAGTCGGGAAAGTGGTGCAGGACTCCGCTCAACACGACGAGGTCGAACGAGCTGGCCTCAAAGCCCGTGTCCTCGATATCCCCGACTCGAAAGGAAGCGTCGGGGAGCCTCTGTTGGGCGAGCGCGATCGCGTTTGGCGAGAGGTCGATCCCGTGCAACTCAATCCCCAGGGGGGCTAGGCGCGCGGTGAACTCACCGCTCCCGCAGCCGAGGTCGACACAGCGCAGCGGACGCGAACTCGGTATGTGTCGCTGGAACTCGCCGAGCAGGCGCGCATACCCTCTCTCGGCGAGAACGTCGTAGTCACCCGCGTCGGTCAGCTCGTCAAAGAACGCAGCCTCGGCCTTTTTGTCCTGCCCTGACGGCATGCGTCAGGCCCTGGGAGCGAGAGCCGGAGCCAGAGAGGTCAGCGCGAGGGAGTGAAAAGGTGACATTCCGGTCATGGTAGCTCGGATCCGGTAACCGGTAGATCCCCAGTTCTAGACCGTAGGCCGGCTGCAATTCGCAAATCGGCGGCGAGTGACGAGAGGATCGCGCGGCCTCTTGCCCCTCAGTCTCACGCGGGGGTTGGCTCCTCGAGGGCGAGGGATCTAGGATCCAGCCGTGTTCAAGGAAGGCCAAAGCGCGCGATGAAGCTGGATCGAGTCGGATCCTATCGAGTCGTGCGGGAGCTCGGTCGCGGCGCCTTTGGGGCGGTGTTCCTCGCGACGAAGGACGGGCTCGCCCGCGAGGTCGCTCTCAAGGTCCTGTTGCCGGGCGCCGACGAGACGACGCGCGCGCGCTTCAAGCTCGAGGCGAAGATCGCCAGCCAACTCGAGCACCCCAACGTCGTTCGCTGCAGCGACGTCGGCCGCGACTCGGAGCGAGGTCTGCTCTACCTGGCCCTCGACTTCGTCGAGGGAGGCTCCCTCAAGGACCGCCTCAAGTTGGCGGGTGCGCTGCCCCCCGCCGACGCCGCGGGTGTTCTGGCTGACGTGTGCGCCGGCCTCCACTACGCCCACCAGCGCGGCGTCCTGCACCGCGACCTCAAGCCCGACAACGTGCTCCTCAACATTGGCGGCGAAGCCAGCGTGACCGACTTCGGACTCGCAAGAGACCTCGCGAGCGGGCGCCTGACCGGGGAGGGAGTGGTCGTTGGGACGCCGAACTACTTCCCCCCCGAGATCCTCGACGGGGGCGATGCCTCTCCGCGGAGCGACATTTACGGAATCGGCTGCCTCCTCTACGAATGCCTGACGGCCAAGCGTGCCTTCCCGGGGACCGACTTCTACCTCGTCACGAGCGCGATCCGCGCCAATCAGTTCATTCCGCTCCGGACCGCCGCCCCCAAGACGCCCACAGCGCTCGCGGCGATCTGCCGGCGGGCCCTCGCGCTCGACCCGGCGGCTCGATTCGAGGACGCCGAAGAGCTGGGGCAAGCGCTGCGGGTGTTCTCGCGCACTCCTCGGTCGAGCGCGCGGTCAGCGGGCGCCAGGACGGAGTCGCGACCTGGCAGCTCGGCGTCCTGTTCGTTGGCCTGTTCCTGCTCGCGAGCGCCCTGACCGCCACGATCATGATCGCGCTCGAGCCTGCCCCGGCCCCGGCGGTCGCGACCGCTTCGCCAACGAGGTCGCGCTCCGCGCCTTTGCCCAGCCCCTCGCCCACGGCTCTGCCCGAGACGCCCTTTGACCTCGAGGACGCGAGCGAGGAGGCGCTGGGGCAGTTGGGCAAGAGCGGAAACACCGCAGCCGCGGCGATCTTGGCGAGGAGAGCGATTGGCCGCTGGGATCACGATCGAGCCCGACTGTGGATTCCGCTCGCGGGCTCCGAGCACTCGCTGCTGACGGCCCGAGCCAAGCAGGCGGATCTTGACGAACGCGACGCGATCAGAGGCCCTCGCCTGTTGCTGCGTCAGCTTCAACCCCGCGAGGCGCTCACCCAGCTACAGCTCCTCCTCGAGCGTCACCCACGCGGGCCGAAGCTGCGGACCCAAGAGGCCAAGGCGCTCCTTTGGCTGGGACGATCGCGGGCAGCGATTTCGGCCCTCGACAAGGGTGCCACAGGACCGCAGGCGATGGAGATTCGTGGCGTCGCGAACGAGAACCTCCAGGCGGGCCTGGAGGACACCTCAGCCCGAGCGACCCTCCACAGCGCTTGGGATTGCTACCGGGGAGGGGGCTGGACCTGGGACAAGAGCCGCCGCACGATCCGCGCCCGAGGGGTTGGGCTGGGTCCCTTTGGGCTCTGCGGACTGCTGGATCGGGCCTCAGAGCGACAGGAAGGGGCCTTCAAGTCGAGCGTCGAGGTTCGCCTCGAGCGCGATCAGCCAGGCAAGTATGGCGGACTGCTCCTGCTCAAGGACGCCGGCACGGGCCTCTTGGTCTACCTCTACTACGCCCCGGAGAGCATCCCTCCCGAGTATGCGGAGCGCGTGGCGAAGTTCCCGCCCGGCGAGGTCACGATGCTCCGCGTGGCCTACCTCTACCGGGAAGAGTGGCAGCCCTTCGCGGAAGACCAGGCCTTCGCCCACAACCCGACCGGGTGGCACTCGCTCGAGGTCAGCTACGAGGGAAGCCAGATCCAAGTCACGGTCGACGGCGTCAAGGGCGAGCCGATCCAACTCCACGGACTCGCCTCAGGCCGCGCTGGAGTTCTCAAGTGGTACGACCACACCCTCGAGTTCCGCAACTTCAAGACCGGCCCCTGACGAGCGTGGGCCCAGACGCGAAGAGGCTGTTCCCGAGAGGCTGTTAGGCTGAACAGGCGTGAAGCGCCCCCCCAGCAGCTACTCCCTCAAGCGCCGCAAGCAGCCCAAGCGAAAGCGGCTGCGGGTCGCGGAGACGATCCCTGTCGTGGGCACCGCAGGCAACGTCTACGAGGTTGTCGTCCTCGAGAACGGCAAAGTCCGCTGCCCGTGCAAGGGGTTTCGCTACCGAAGCGAGTGCCGCCACCTCCTCGATCCAGAGGTCCGCGACGCTTCCTCCAGCCGGGGCCCGACCAAGCGGCCCTACGGGGAGGTCGCCGCGCTCGCGACCTGGCTCGCGGGCGCGATCTTGCCCTGCTGCCGGAAGGTCAAGATCATGGGCTCGCTCCGACGGCAGCGTCCGATGGTCAAGGACATTGACATTGTGTTTGTGCCCGGCGTCGCCTCGACCCAGCAGGTCGTCAACCTGTTCCGGACCTTCGGGCGTCCGGTCCACCACGGCGACTCAATGGGCGCGATCGTGACGCCGGCTGGGATCGCTGCCCAGCTCTGGCCCGTCGAGGCCGAGGAGGTCTGGGGGGCAGCTCAGCTTCACTTCACGGGACCTCGCGACTACAACATTTCGCTCCGGATCCGCGCCAACCGGCGCGGCTGGAAGCTCAGCCAGCATGGGCTCGTCGAGCGCGCCAGCGAGCGCCTGATCGCGGGGAAAACCGAGGAGGAGGTCCTCGCGGCGCTCGATCTCCCTTGGCTGCCCCCCACGCTCCGCGACGATCACCGCCGAGCCAAGGTTCTCCGGGTGGGTCGTCGGACCCGCCTTCGCCCACCCGGCAAGGGATTCTGACAGGGACCCTCGACTCGAGGGGTCACTACGGACGGCCGCCGCGCGGTGAGAAAGGGGAAGGGAAGTGGATCACTCGTCGCGCAGTCAGACTCGCCTCGGCGCAGACGCGTCCGGTGAGGCGATCGTGCACGGCCTAGCGCTTCGCCTGCGAAGCGGCGAGCAGACTCTCCTCAGAGACGGGCACATGGTGGGTGGCGTCCTCCTCGGTCGCGTCCTCGACTACCTCCTCGAGTCGAGCGGACAGCGCGAAGTCGAAGTCCTCCGGGGGAGCGAGGTCGATCCGAAGCACCATGGACGCTGGATCCGAGCCTTCCGGGACCTCCGCTGTGGAGCTCAGCTCCGCTCGTGGATCTGGGTCCGGCGCTGGGCGACTTTGCTTGGCTTCGACCTAGCGCTGCTGGCCTTGGCCACGACGCGAGTCCCCTAAACCGGAGGCCACGATTCTGAGAGGTCGCCCACGAGGGTGGTCTCACGACTCCCCCTCGCTATGAAGGCGACCCCGGTCAGAATCGTGCTCCGCTTTACTAGGAAGAGTTGAGTGCAGATGACGTGAATCCACCTCACGCCGCCTTGCTGGGTGGCTTGGCACCGAAGCTGGGAAGGGGGGACGGTTTGGCGGCTTGCAGTCGGATCGGTGTCCAGCCTTCGCTCGGAGGGCCCGCCGCCCGGCTTTCGACGTAGCGGACGAAGTCGTCCCACTGCCCATTGACCTCTATGCACCGGAGCTGAAGCAGTGCCTCAGCACGCTCCCGGATCCAACGCATTCCCGCAGCGTCG
>JAESQQ010000864.1 GCA_016765095.1 Planctomycetota bacterium
CGCTGCCCCGCAGTGTCGGCTGAAGGGCTCGCGGGCGGACCCGGGGTCCGAGGGGGAGGGGGGAGCATTGGCGCTCCACCGGCTACACGTCGAGCGTGACGTCGGTCCGAGGCACCGCCACGCAAGGGAGACACTGGCCTTCGCGGAGGGTGAACTGGGGGGCCGTCACGTAGTCGACCTCGCCTTCGAGGAGCGCGCTCGCGCAGGTCCCGCAGTGGCCAGCGGCGCAGGCGAAGGGGAAGAACACGCCGTTGTCCATGGCGAAGTCCAGGAGAGAGGTCGCGCTTGGGTCCCACTTGGCCTCGCGCTCGGAGCGGGCGAAGCGAACGGTCGGGAGGTTGGTCGGATCGATCCGGCGGAGACGCCGCGTCAGCGGACGCACCGAAGGAGCGCCGAAGGCCTCGACTTTGACTTGGCCCTCGGGGACGCCGAGCTGGCGCAGCCCTTCGGTGAGCGAGTCGAGGAAGGCCGGCGGGCCACAGATTAAGAAGGTGTAGGGCCGGTCGCTTTGAGGGAGGGTCTCTTGGATCAGGGCCAGGTCGACCCTCCCGGCGCGCTGGAAGTCCGCGCCAAGTTGATCGCTATCTCGTGGGCGGCTGTAGCAGGTCGTCGTGTGGAGCCAGGGAGCATTGCTTGCCAGACTCTGGAGACGACTCGCGAAGGCGTGCTCGTCGCCGCTCCGAACGCCGTAGTAGAGGTGGACCTCACGCGCCGCGTCGGGGGCCCCGCCCGCGGCGAGCGCTTCGAGCATGCTCATGAAGGGCGTGATCCCGATTCCGCCGGCCAGGAACACGAGCGGACCCTGCGGGTGCGCAGGGTCGAGTGTGAAGCTCCCCCGCGGCGCGAAGGCGTCCACGAAGTCGCCGACCTCGAGGGTCTGGACGTGTGTCGAGACGAGACCTGGAGCGCCGTCGGGCCGCTGAGTCGCCTTGATCGTGACCTCGTAGGCCGAGGACTCAGGCGCGTGGCTGAGGGAGTAGCAGCGGATCGCGGGGCGCTTCGTGCCCGGAACGTTGAGCACGAGGGTCAGGTATTGGCCCGGGCCGGCGAGCGGGAGCGGCTCTCCGTCGGAGGGCTCGATCCGCAGAGTCGTCACTCCGGGACACTCTACTCGCAGCGCGGAGACTTCGAAGGGCCGCCGCCCCTCCCAGGCGCACATGACCAGCGCCGCCTTACGTGAAGGTCTTGGGGTTGTGAGCTCCGACCCGAGCGGCCTCCTTGGTGATCTTGCCCTCCTTGAGGAGAGCCCGCAGGCAGTCGTCCATAAGGACCATTCCGAGCCGCTTGCCGGTCTGGAGCACCGAGGTCAGCTTGTAGGTCGTCCCCTCGCGAATGATGTTGGCGACGGCCGGCGTCCAGCAGAGGACTTCGTAGGCGACGACTCGGCCCTTCCCGTCGACGGTTCGGATCAGCTGCTGGCTGATCACGCCCTTTAGCGACTCCGAGACCATGGCGCGAATCTGAGGCTGCTCGCCTGGAGGGAACACGTCGAGCAGGCGGTCGATCGTGCGAATCGCGCTGTTGGTGTGGAGGGTTCCATAGACCAGGTGACCCGTCTCGGCCGCTGTGATCGCGAGGCTGACCGTGTCGAGGTCCCGCATTTCACCAATCAGAATCACGTCTGGATCTTCGCGGAGCGCGGCTCGGAGGGCGTTGCCCCAGCTCCTGGTGTGCTCGCCGATTTGTCGCTGCGTGATGTTGCAGGACTTGCCCTTGTAGACGAACTCGATCGGGTCCTCCATCGTGATGATGTGCTCTTTGCGCGACGCGTTGATCATGTCGATCATGGCCGCGAGCGTTGAGCTCTTGCCGGACCCCGTCGCTCCCGTGACGAGCACCATTCCCTGGTGGAAGGTCGTAAAGCGCTCGAAGGACTTGGGCAGTCCGAGCCCTTCGAGGGTCGGGATCTTGGTCTCGATGACGCGATAGACCGAGGAAATCCCCCGCCGCTGACGGAGGACGTTGGCACGAAAACGACCGACACCCTTGATATCGACTGAGCCGTCCCAGTCGTTGGAGTTCATGAAGTCGTTCCAGGACCTGTTGCTCATGATCGAGGCCGCGAACACGGAGCCTTGTTTGCGCGAGATCTCAGGCATGTTGACCGCCGTCAAACCGCCGTGGAGCCGGAGGAGGGGCTTGGAGCCCGCGCTCATGTGGAGGTCAGACGCGCCTGAATCGCGCGCCTTCTTGAGCAGCGCCGCCATCATCTTGAAGGCCGCAGGGTCGACGGGACGCTTGTACTTCTTCCTCTTCTTCTTCTTCTTGCCTACGGGCTCGTCGTCGTCGTCGTCGTCGTCGTCGTCGTCGTCGTCGTCTGGCTCGACTTCCTCAGGCTCGTATGCCTCGGGCTCGGGAGCAGGCGCTCGCCGCGACGCGGGCGGAGCAGAGGCAGAGCCTGCCTTGGGGGCGGTCCCGTCCGCGTTCATTCCGCGCGCGAGGAACTTGGCCGCGTCCGCGGAGTTGCCCTTCTTGACCAACGCCTTCTCTTGGGCGCCGCGGATGTTCCGGTAAGCCCGGTCGTCCAAGAAACCGCGGGCCTTTAGGATCCGGCCGAGGTCCTGATTGACGTCCGCTGGGTCTCGCCTTCGGCGGATCTCAACGGCCTGGTTGAACTGCTCCTGGCTGATCAGCTTGTTCAGTAGAGCGATGCGCCCGAAGAGGAGCTCTTCCTTCGTCGGATCAGCCACGCACGTCTCCCTCTTTGGCGGCACCCCGCCGAGAGAAAGACTCTCTCACCCGAAGGGGGAGTTGGCAAACCTCCCTGGCCCCACCAGGGAGGGAGGTAGGGAAGTCTCAGAGGGCGAGAAGGGCTCACCGAGCCCGCTCCGAGGCGCCGGTGTGCTCGTTCCGCACCCATCCCTTCACGTGGCCGTAAGTCCTTTGGCCGAAGAGCAACGAGCGCAAGTGCTGGCGGGGCCGTGATTTGGGACGTGGCGGTGTCCCGTGTTTGGGACGCGATTCGTAAGACACGTTGCACCATGGAGATAAAGCGCTTCGACCGGTCCGGGTGCTGTGCTAGGTTCCCCGCGACGTTCAACGGAGACACGATGCGATTGATTCACATTGCGACGGCCGCACTCGCGGCCGCCAGCCTGACATTCGTTGCCTGTGATGGCAGCTCGAGCTCGCGCAGTGCGCCAGGCGCCAGCACGGCGGCCGCGACCAGCGGGATCAGTCAGACGACGACTTCCGCCACGACCGCGGCCCCGACCACGAGCGGGACTGTGGCCAGCCCGACCAGCGGGGTGACCTCGACTGGGCCCGTTTCGTCCGTCCCGGACACCGAGCCCCCCCTGATCGTATTGACCGCGCCTCGCCGCGGTGCGTTCACGACCCAAGGCGCGATCGACGTCGAGGGGACGATCACCGACCAAAGCGGCGTGGCCTACTTTGTGATCAACGGAGATCCGATCACTCCTGCGGCCAACGGGACCTTCCGCCACACCTTGGCCCTGACCCATGGCTTGAACGTGATCGAACTCGAGGCTGCAGATCCCCTCGGTCAGCGGACGCGGAGCGCGCTCTCGGTGATCTCGGGAGACTTCCTCCCCGAGGCGAGCGTCGTCACCGACGCCGTCGCGACGCGGCTCAACCGACCGGCCTTCGATGCGATCGAACGCGTCGCTGCCCAGCAGCTAGGCGGGACGAACCTCAGCGCAATGATCATGGCCCAAAACCCGCTCTACACCGGCGGCTCTGGACTAGCCTCGGCGAACGTCGAGGCCACTGCGGCCAGCTTCGGCACCCCAACCCTCGACCTGGACCCCCAGGTCGGTGGACTCTTCGTTCGGACTGAGATCCCCAACGTCGACTTGACCGTCCGCGTCTCGGGTCGCGTGCTCGGGATCGGCTACTCGCTCACGACGCAGGTCACCGCGGACACCGCGCGCCTCGAGGGGACCGCGGTCGTTAACGTCGCCAACGGCCAGGTCACCACCGACCTCCAGAACGTGAACGTCGACCTCGACAACTTCCGCTTCGATATCAGCGGGGTCCCAAGCTTCCTTGAGAATCTCGTTCGGAACCGCGTTCGGCGCCTGATCGAGGATCAGATCGAGGGGCAAGTTCGCACGGTCCTCCCCGTCGAGATCAACAAGGCGATCGCGGGAGCCAACGGCCCGATCACTCAGACCATCCTCGGGCGCCCGGTCACGCTTCACATGATCCCGGTCGCGGTCACGTTCGACGCCGACGGCGCGACCGTCGTCGCCGACGGCGACATAACCATGCAGCCGCTCCCCGGCCTGATCCTCCCGACCACGCCCGGCTCGCTGGCGACCGCAGGCGCGCTGCCGACCTTCGGGACCACGAAGGCCTTCTACGCGTCGATCAACGACGACTTCCTCAACCGGATCGGGCACGCCGCTTGGCGCGGCGGTCTCATGAACCTCAAGATCGACGACGCCTTCCTCCAAGCCCAGCCGGGCATGCCGAGTTGGCTCTCGCTAGACGCTTACCTGCTCCAGATCTTCTTCCCGAGCCTCGTCGGCCAGGTCAACCCGCTCGATCCGATCGAGATCGAGATCGGGACCCTGACGCCGCCCGTGTTCAAGACCAAGCCCGCCCCGGGTCTCCTGGACACCGGCCTCGGTGAGCTGACCTTCTCGGTCTACGTGGCCCCCACCGGCGGCGTGCGTCAGCTGGTCCTCGAGGCGAGCATTCAGATCCAAGTCGACGTGGCGCCCGCCCTGAGCCAAGGCAAGCTTCAGCTGCGGATCGCGGGTCGTCCCTTGGTGCGGACCGACGTCAGCAAGATGCCTCTGGCTCGCTTCGACCCGCTTGGGATCGAGAACTTCGTCGACTTCATCATTCCACCCGTGCTCCAGGTCTTCGCCATGGTTTGGAGCGGCTATCCACTCCCGACCCACCCGGCCCTGAACTTGACCGGAGTCGACTTCCTCCAAGACGGTCCCGCCCTCGACTTCGTGACCGTTCGAGGTGACCTCTAGACCTCGGCTGATCGGCGGCCCCAGCGGCCGCTGCTCGTCTACGTCTCCTGCTCTCGCTTTCTGGAGTGATCATGGCCTACCTTAGAACCTCTCCCTGGCGAGCCTTCGGACTGGTGGTCCTCGCGCTGAGCGCGATCCTCGTGGCGTGCTCAGGCGGCGGCTCCTCTGGGGGGGCGGCCTCGACCTCGACCACTACCGCGCCGGTCAACACCAACACCACGGGCTCTCAGGCCGCTGGCGTGACGAGCCTGACCGACCCTGGTGCGCTGCTGGCCGGGCTGGCCGACGTCACGTTCCGCCTCAGCGACCCCGCGAGCATGCCGCTCAAGGTCGCCGTGCTCTGGTCGGACGATCAGGGCCAGACCTGGCGCCCGGTCGCGGCCGTGACCTCGCTCGCGCAGCCCGCAGCCACTTCACCGGACCCAGGCGTCGAGCACACCCTGACCTGGGACACGGCCCAAGACGTGCCCGGGTTCGCTCCGAACGTTCTGGTCGAGGTGCGCACGGACACGACCTCGCTCCGCGCCGGACCCTTCGCGATCGACAACCAGTCGATCTCGACCAAGGCCGGGCTCAGCCGTCACCCCTACCTCCAGTCCACGACGGACACCTCGACCTGGATCCGCTGGCGGACTTTGGGTCAGCGCGACGGCTCGATCGAGTTCGGCGAGACGCCGGTGCTCGGTCAGCTCGTGGCAGGCTCGGGCTCAACGGAGGACCACGAGGTCCAGCTCCTCGGGCTCAACCCGGGCACGCGCTACTACTACCAGCTCGTGTCGCAGGGCCAGCCGATCACCCCGCGCTACAGCTTTCGGACCGCGCCCGCAGCCAACAGCGCGGACTTCCGGTTCCTCGTCGTCGGCGACACCGGCATGAACAACACGGCTCAACTCGAGATCGCGGCGCGAATGGCGACCGAGGACGCGGACTTCTTCCTCCACACCGGCGACGTGATCTATCCCGCCGGTGGAATCGGGGCTTCAGTCTCGGAATACAACGCGCGCTACTTTCGGCCCTACCAGGCTTTCTTGAGTCGGATCCCAGGGTTCCCCGTCGTCGGCAACCACGACCTCTACGGCCTCTACGGCCAGCCCTTCCGCGACGCGTTCACCCTCCCGAGCAACGGGACGGGCGGGAACCTGGAGGAGCTCTACTACAGCTTCGAGTGGGGCGACGCGAAGTTCATTGCCGTCGAGAGCAACACCCTGTTCCAGTATTCAGCGACGGGGATCCACATGAGCTGGCTCAGCCGAGAGCTGCGTCAGAACACCAAGAAGTGGGTCGTGGTCTACCTCCACGCTCCGCTCTACAGCGCCGGCGCCCACGGCGACAACGTCGCCCTCCAGACCAACCTCGGTTCGCTCTTTGAGAACTACGGCGTCGACCTAGTCGTGGCGGGTCACGACCACAACTACGAGCGGAGCCTCCCGGTCAAGGCCTTCAACACAGACCCCAGCTACCCCGGCCTCGTCCACATAGTGACGGGCGGAGGCGGCGCCGACCTTCGGCCCGTGAACCCCACCGCCAACACGGACGTCGCGATCTCGGCCTATCACTACATGCGCTTTGAGATCAAAGGCGATGTCATGACGGGTGAGGCTGTCACCGAGCGGGGCGCGGTCATCGACCGGTTCCAGATTCGCAATCAGTAGCCCGACCCAGGGGCTCGCCGGAAGGCGAGTCCCTTCTGGCCGAGGAGGAGAAATCGCTTCTCCGAGAGGCGAATGCGGAGCCTGGGCCTGAACTCGGGGGAAACCGGGCGAGGGGTCCTCGAGCCCGGGGGGAGGAATCGGAAGGGCTCGTCCTCCGATCCCCACGCGAGCCAGGAGCCGTCTCCCATGAGGAAGGGGTGGTGCGCACCTCGCTGGGGGAGAGCCGCCCGGTGGTCTTGAGCCGCTCTTCCAGGTCGCCGCCCGAGAGGAGGTCCATGACCAGGTAGGGCCGCCCCTCGTGCTCTCCGGCCGCGTGAATTCGAGCCACGTTGGGGTGGGCGTCGACGCAAGCGTGGGCTTCCGCCTCACGCTGAAACCGGAGGAGTGCCTGCGCTTCGTTCAGATCGACGAGGACCTTGATCGCGACTTGGCGGCCTTCAGCCGTGCGTGCGGCATAGACGACGCCCATTCCGCCCTGGCCGAGACGGTGGGTAAACCGGGGTCCCCAAGATCTGTCCGCTCCGAGTCGCGATCAGGTCGTCTTCTTGGGACAGGTCTTTCGCCAGCCCGAAGTCAGTCAAGAGGGCTCGTCCGCTCTCGTCCAAGAGCACGTTTGCCGGCTTCAGATCGCGGTGCAGGATCGCGCGTGTATGCGCCTCATGAAGGGCGCCGCAGAGCGGACGAAACAAGCTCGCGACTTCCCGCCCCTCCAGCGGACCCTCCCGCTGGATCCGCTCCGCGAGGGAGCCGCCTCGCACGTATTCCATGGCGAGGTAGCGCAGACCTCGCTCCTCGCCGATCTCGTGAATCTTGACCGCGTGGGCGTGCTCGATGCGTGCCGCCGCACGACCCTCGCGCAGGAAGCGGACCGCCTCGTCCTCGCTAGCATCGGCCCCAGCGTGGAGGACCTTGAGCGCCACCTCGCGCCCCAGGCCCGCGTGGCTGGCGAGGTAGACGACACCCATGGCCCCGCGCGCCAACTCCCGCACGAGGCGATAAGGACCCAGGTGCCCCAGGGGCCCCTCGTCGGCTCCCGCCGCTCCGCCCGCTCGCCGCGTCTTCGTCGAGGATGGCCGTCTTGGCGGTGGCAGCTTCCCCGCTCGGATCGGGCAGGACCGCGGTCTCTGCAGTCGCTGGGTCCGCGGAGGAATCGGGCAGAGCCACCGTCCCATGGGTCGCCGGTTCCAGGGTGGCCGCGGCCTTTTCGCCTAACGGATCCGCCCCGCGACCTTCGAGGGGCAGAGTGGGCTCTTCGGCCGGAGTAGCGTCATGGACGACCGTCTGGGGCAGGGCCGGATCTTCCGAGGGGATCGCTGAATCCGAGCTAGAGGACATGCATGACGCTCCGGTCGAGATCTGTGCACTCTAGCTTGGCCCTCACGGAGGTGCGATCTCGGCTCCAGTTGGATTCCCCTACCTACAGGATTCGGGGGCCTGATGAGGTCGTGTTCTCGCGGGCGTTTCCTCGGATCGTTGATCCGTTGGATACGGACGAGTTGAGCGGGTCGGTGACCGATCGGCGGCGCAGGCGGTCGGCCATCCCTAGACGGCTGACGGGAAGAGGTTAACGCTCTTCTGCCCCGAGAACACTGGGGAGGAGCCTAGGCTCTACTTCTTGGCTCTTTCGAGGATGGGCTTGAGCAGTCCGAGGAGGCGCTCTTGGGTCAAGGGCCCGTCACCAGCCGTGTCCTGAATCCAGACCTCAACTCGATCTGCTTCGGCCCAGGTTATTGCGCCCAAGGCGCTCTCGGCGGCTTTGCGGATCTCGGGGGACGTGGCGGTCTTTGGGGCCTGGTCGTAGCCAACTTCGCCGCGGACCTTCTCTCGGATCACTACGAGGAGGTCCGTCCCGCTGTCGACGAAGCGCTGGGCGACCTCGAGATCGCTCGGTTCTCTGCGCGCGAGCTCTTTGAGTAGCCGCAGGGCGCCGAGCCGGGCGGGTGCCCGGCGGCCCTCTCGGATCACGCGCCGGAGGAAGTCGATGACGTCGAGCGGAGCCTTCGCGAAGCGCCTCCTCTGCTGCGCCAGGATTTGGCCCGCGTTCTCAGCCGGGAGCACGTCTCCTATGAGGACTGCCCGCAGCGTGCCGAGAACTCCCCTCTCACCGTCTCGATCCCCCTCTTCGATCTGCTTCAGGCGTTGGATCCAGTAGTCGAAGGGCCGACCCTGGATCTCGCCTGAGGGAATGTTCCCGTCTTGTCCCAGGACCTGGTTGAGTACCTCCGAACCGGCGCTGCCGATCGAGGCCCTGCCCAAGGAGGCCCCTCCGCGCTGAACGGCGATCCGAGAGCATGCATAGCAAACCAAGATCTCCCAGCGCTCCTTGCCATGGGTCGCCAGGATCGCGTGGTGTGGCTCGAAGCACATGGCCACGGGACCGCCGTGTGTCAGCCCCTCGTAGAGCGCACCCAGGACTCGAGCTCTGAGCTCCGGCGAGGTCAAGGCGACCTTGCTCCGGATCGGATACTCGCCTTGCAGCGAGGATTCGCCTTCGTCGGGGGATCGCTCGCAGATCAACCCCATGAGCTGGAGCGACTCCGCATGGAACAGAGCCCGCTGGAGGGCCGGCGGAAAGCAGGCCAGGACTTGAGGATCTTTGGCGTAGGGGACGTCGCTGACCCCGGGGTGCGCCTCGTTTGCGTGGAGCGTCGCTCCAGTCGAGGCCTGCGGGGGTGACTGGTCGGCCGGCCGGGGCTGGCTCCGGGACCTGAGGCGAGTCTGCGGCGCAGGCCGTGAGGAGTAGCAGGAGTAGGAGCAGTAGAGCCTGGCGGGAGGGCATGGAGTCTCTTGGTGTGAGTGGCCTTGGAGTGACCGGGGGCGGGGAGTGAGTGCTTGTTTACTACACGAGCGAGGGGAGTCGTGGTTCCAAGGCGCTGCGGCCGAACCACCACCCGGAAAATGGGGTCAGGTCAATGAGCGCAAGCGCTCGGGCGAAGGTGTCAGGTTCGGTCCACAGCCTCTCCCCTTTTGCGAGCGGTTGCGGAATAGAAGTCCTTGAGCGGAGAGCGTCGCGCGGAGAGCGACGGCCCCCCATACTCGATCTGTGCACCGAATCGGTCCATACGAGATCGTTGGGGAGATCGCTCGGGGTGGAATGGGCGTCGTGTATCGCGCTCGCCAGGTCCGCACCGGACGTAACGTCGCCCTAAAAGTCCTGATCAACGCGAGCAAGTCGGAGATGGCTCTCCAGCGTTTCGAGTTGGAGGCGCAAGCCTTGGCCCGTCTCGACCACCCCAACGTCGTCCGGGTCTACGCAGCCGGGCAAGAGCAGGGCCGCAGCTACTTGGCCATGGAGCTGGTCACGGGCGAGTCCCTCCAAGAGCGGCTCCAGGCTGGCCCGCTCCCCGTCGCCCTCGCCGCGCAGCTCGTCCGAGACTTGGCGTCGGGGCTGGCGCACGTCCACGAACGAGGACTCCTGCACCGTGACATCAAGCCCAGCAACGTCCTGATTTCGGACACGGGGACGCCCAAGCTGACGGACTTCGGACTGGCCAAGGATCTGACGTCTTCCACGGGGCTGACGGCCAGCGGCGTCTTCATGGGCACAGCGGGCTTCTGTCCGCCCGAGCAGGCCCGAGGGCTCAGAGATCAGCTCGGCCCCTGGACCGACGTCTTTGGCTTGGGTGCCACGCTCTACGCGGCCCTGACCGGGCGACCTCCCTTCATGGGCCAGAACCTAGTGGAGGTCATGGTGCGAACCGAGTCGATGCCTCCCGACCTTCCCTCCCTGCACCGCGAAGGGGTCAACCGAGACCTCGACGCGATCTGTTTGCGTTGTCTCGAGAAGGACCCGCGCGATCGATACGAGAGCGCGAGCCAGTTGGCGACCGTTTTGGACGCATACCTCAACGGCGAGTCGCTGGCCCCGGCCCCAGCCAAGAGATCTCGGCTGTTCGGGCTGGGGCTCGCCCTCGCGCTCGCCAGCCTCGCCCTCGCCTGGGGCCTGCGCCCCGCGAGCCTTCCCAGCGAGACGCCAACCCCTCCGCCCAGCGGGCCAGAGCGTCCAAGGGCGACACCTGCGAGCGCTGCCGCAGAAGAGGCCGCCGCGGCCCAGGAACTCGGTGAGGCCAAGCAGTGGAAACAGGCTGAGGCAGGCTGGACGCGAGCACTCGAACTGGACGCCGAGCACGAAGCCTCGCTACACGGGCGGGCTCGGGCGCGCTTCTACCTAAGGAACTACCCCGACGCGATCGCCGACAGCAATCGCTGCTTGAAGCAGCACGGAGATCGGGCTGGGTGTCTCAACCTCCGCGCCATGTCCAAGCGGTTCGGAGGCGACCCGAAGGGAGCCCTAAACGACCTCGATCGTGCGCTCGCCTTGGCACCCGAAGACCTCATGATCCTCGTGAATCGGGCCGACCTGCGCATGAAAGCCAAGAACCTGAGCGGCGCCAAGGAGGACCTCGAGAAAGCCCTTCGGGTCAACGAGAAGTTCGTCGACGCCTGGGTCAGCAGAGCCAACCTTCGAGGAATGCAAGGCAAGCACGCCGACGCCGTCTCCGACCTGGAGCACGCCATTGCCCTCGAACCGAAGCGCGCGGAGACCTATCGCCAGCTCTTCTTCTCCCTCGTCTCGAGCGGCAGCGACGACGAGGCTGCCCTGGGCGCCCTGGACCGAGTCCTCGAGCTGGACCCCAAGGACGTCTCAAGCTACTGCAATCGCGCCTCCATGTTCGCGAGCAAGAAGCGCCTCCCCGAGGCGATCGCTGACTACCAGAGCGCTCTGAAGGTCCAGCCCGACTACGTCATGGCGCTCGCTAACCTAGCCCAGCTCCAGCGGAGAGCGGGTCGCCCCCAACAGGCCCTCGCGAGCTTCAGGCGCTGGGTCGCCCTCGAGCCGAAGAGCTACTTAGCGGTGAAGGGCCTGGCAGAGATCCTCGCCGAGACGGGGAACCGCCGGGCCGCGATCGGTGAACTGACCCGCATCTTGAAGCTGCTCCCGAAGGCGACGGCTGCGCTCTACCAGCGCGGTGTGCTCTTCACCAAGCTGAGCGAGCACGAGAACGCGATCGCTGACTTCACTCAGATCCTCACCATTCGCCCTCAGCACTGGCAGGCCCAGGCGGACCGTGGGATCTCCTGGTCAAAGCTCGGGAAACACCAGCGTGCCCTCGCGGACTTCGACACGGTTCTCGAGAGGAAGAAGCTCGCAGCTCCCCACCGCACGCGCTTGCGCAGGTTCCGCGACGAGGCAGCGGCCCAGGTCAAGAGGAGGCATTAATCAGCGCGGCTGAGGTTGAGGCTGGCGAGCTCAATGGACCGGGCTGCCGGTCCCTAGGAGTCGAGCTTGATCGCCTTGACGAACTTGACCCACTCGCGCTGCATGGCGGCTCGGTCCACGCCGGGGAAGGCGTCGTTCCAGGTCGAGGACGAGTCTTTGACCCGGTGAACGGTCGAGAGCAGCTTAATGAACTGCTTGCGGTATTTCCCGCCCTCTCCTTCGAGGAGGAACGAGGCCAGGGTCGCGGCCTGGTGGTAGTTGTTGACCGTCATGAACTGCGACTGGCTGAGGGCGGTGAAGCGCTCTAGCGTCGGGAGCTCGTTGGCGTTGTGGAGGCAGTGCGCGAAGGGGCCTTCGATCATGCCGCCGCCCATGGGGATCATGTTCGGGCGACGAAGGGTCCACTTCGTGCCGTCGAAGGAGTGGTAGCCCATGTAGTTCGCGATCGCCTCGACGGCCCAGAACTGGTGCTTGATCTGGCGAGTCGCGTCGGCGGCGAACTTCGAATACTCAAACACGATCTGGTGGGTCACCTCGTGAGCCAGCGGGATCATGAGGTCCTCGAAGCGCTCGATCTTGAAGGTCCGACCGGTCGCCTCCTTGGGCTCGTAGGTCACAAAGCAGGGGTTGAGGCTGCCCGTCGACTGGAGGTAGAAGGCCGCGCCCTGGATTCCCTGGGTGCCCATTTGCTGGCCGCGAGTCGCGATCCGCATTTGCGACTCGAGGTCGGCTTGGGTCTTGGTCAGGATCACGGGCAGCTTGCCCTTGGGCGCTTGGAACTCCCACGCGTCGCCAAAGCGCTTGAGGAAGTAATTCCGGTAGGACGAGACGTAGGCCAGGGTCCGCTTGGCCTCGCGGAGCCCGACCGTCGTGCGGATCTCGTGAATCTCGTCGCTCACGATCCAAGGTGAGCTCCAGGTCGAGTGGCTCGCGTTGAGGCGCTCGACGGCGGCCTTGTCGAGGAGCTTGCCCTTGTGGCGCTCGCCACCGGCGAGGAGGACCTTGGCTTCGGCTTGGCTAACCCAGGCGTAGTAGGGCGAGAAGTAGACGAGGTCGAGGCGGTCGAGCGCAGCCTTGCTCTTGAAGCGGGTCTGGATCAAGTCGACGTAGCGCGCGTAACGCTTGGGGGACTCGGTCTCGATTGCGATCGCGGCCTCGGCGAGCGCGAGGGCAATCGTCTCGTGGGCCGCGGCACGCTTCTCAGCCAGCTTGGTCAGGAACGAGGCCCTGGGGGGCCTGGCCTTCCTCTTCTTCTTCTTAGCCTTCTTGGTCTGGCGCTCGACCTTGGCGGCCTCTCGCTTGAGCTTCTTCGACGCTGGGTCGACGGCGAGCCCTAGCTCAAGCTCCTGCGAGGCCGTCGCGAGGTCCTTACCGCGAGCGGCATACTTCGCGAGCTTGATCACCTCGCGCTCGACGGTGCGGAGGGCGGCTCGCTCGGCCTTGAGCGGCTTGGCGGGGGCGGCCAGGGCTGGAGCGCCGAGGAGAACGCAGAGCGCCAGGGTCAGGAGGGCGGTCGCGCGTGCTGAAGGGGCTGCGTTCATGGGGAGGCCTCGTTTGGAGGGCCTGCGCTCGTCGCGGCCTCTCTGACCCCCTTTACGCAGGCCGGAGGCGAGCGTTTGGTCCTCTCTGAGGGCCCCTTCGCCCAATCAGAGCCTTCTCTGGCCTCGTGGAGCTGATTTGGGGTCGAGAACGGGCCCGCAGATCGCGAGGGCGCGGAAGGCTATCCTCTTGAGGCGGGCCTGAGCCTGCGGGGAGGGTGCCATGAGGGACAACACGAGGTGGGGCCTTCTGATTCCGATCTTAGGCCTGGTCGGCTGCCCACAGGCTCCGACTCCTCAGGTCCAGATCCCATCGACCTCGCCGACCTCCCAGTCGACTCCTGCGAAGTCGGTCGCGGTCGTTCCGCTCGCCCGGGACAATGAGACGCCGATCATCATTCGGGAGGAAGAGGTGGAGGAGGGCGGCCGCCTGCCGCATTTTGACTTCTCCAAGTATCAGCCTTCGAACGCGGTGGAGATCGCGAGGGTCTGGCTTCTGCGTCACCAACTTGAGGACGGGAGTTGGGCGGCCGACGGGAGCGTTGGCCCGGGCTGTGAGGGCGAGTGCGGCTCGACCGTGCTCGGCCCCGAAGCGGCCAAGCGAGCCCGGTCTCGAGACGTGGCGACGACGGCGCTCGCGCTCCTGGCTTGCGCTCCCGTGCGGCGCCCCTCGGAGCAGATCCGCAAGGCGCTGGTGTGGCTGCAAGATCGGCAGCAGCCAGACGGTTCACTGGATCGAGACTGGCTCAACCACGAGCTCGCGACCCTCGCGCTGGTGAACCTCTGTGACTTCTACAACTTCGAACCAGCCACGGCGAAGGCGCTCGCGTTCAGCTTGGGCTCGATTCCTCCCGCCGAGGGCGAGACCACCGGGGCCGCGATTCTGGTCGCCGCGATTCGAGTCCGGGCCTTCGCGGAGGCCAAGTTGATGCGGTTTCAGATTTCAGCCGATCGCCTGGCTCAGGCCTCGGCTCGCCTCGAGCGGCTCGTCGGGGTGCGAGGCAAGGCGGACCCCTGGGCCTTGGGGGCGCTCTTCGACAGCCAACTCCGAGCGGGCACTTCGCCGCCGCCCTCCACGAGCCAGACCTTCGAGAGGTTGCTCGCGCGGGTCGAGCAAAAGTCAGGGGAGGACGTTCGCTCGGAGACGTGGTTCTACGGGTCCTGGGTGGCGGTCGGTGTTAAGGGCGAGGCCTGGAGCCGTTGGAAGCGGGCTCTCGAGGAGCGCCTGCTGGTGGGCCAGCACACCGAGTCGTGTCTGAAGGGGGCTTGGGACTCCCGCCGCGGGCTGGGTCCGAGCGAGGGGCGGGTTCCCGCTACGGCCTGGGGAGCCTTGATCGCTGACGCTCGGGACGAGCACAAGCGGCAGAACTGACTCGTCTCAGGCCGTCGCCCACTCCAATACCGCGTCCCGCATGACCTCGCGAATCTCCTCGCAGTCAGCCGCCGTGATCCGCTCGTCCCAGGGAATGCGTGCGCCCGTGAGCGGTAGAGCCTCGGGCTCGGGCGCCTCGGGATCGCGGTGCGCCGCGAGCGCGAAACAAGCGCACTTGGCCACGTCGTCGAGGCAGTAGAGGGTTAGGACCCCCTTTTCCCTGCCGAGGGTCACTTTCGTCAGGTTAATCGCGGTCAGGGCGAGCGTTACCGAGAGGCAGATCCCCGGCGGCACCGGTGGGAGGCGACGCCAGGGAAGCAGGCTGCGCTTGGGGAGGGGCGGTGCGAAGTTCTCGATCACCTGCCCCAGGTGCCCCCCTAGCACCGCGCACGCCGTTCTGAGGGCGTCTTCACAGGGCTCGCAGCGGCAGGCGACGACTTGGGCGGCTGCCTCGACGACGCGGTGGAGACGGTCGTCCTCCCGGTTGACGAGGTTGTAGAGGACCATCACGTGGGTCGTCGCAGCCAGGGCGGCGCGCACCGAGGCCTCGGGATCGAAGCGGCTCTTGAGGTCCACCATGAACGCCCAGAGGGCCGCCTCGGGACGCTCGGGGTCCAGCTCGGGGTCTCGGCGGAGGAACTCGATCAGGCTGGACGTGGAGGAGGTGCGCATCAGGGAGCGTGATCTTAGCCGAGGCTGCGCGGAGCCAGGCGAGTAGGCTGGTCTCGTGGCGCGCAACGAGACGGAGATCGGAGAGGGGCCGCGGGAGTTCCCGCGGACGACGTGGGGCCTGGTCGCCCAGGTGGGCGATACGGGCAACGTTCGCCAGGCTGGGCTGGAGACGCTCTGCCACCGCTATTGGAAGGCCGTCTACTGCTACGTCCGCTCGGCCTGGAGAACGTCCAACGCAGACGCCAAGGACCTGACCCAGGGGTTCTTCATGTGGCTCGTCCAGGCCGACGTCTTGGAGCGCTACTCCCCCGAGGTCGGTCGCTTCCGCCACTACCTCAAGGGGCTGCTCCGAAACTACGTTCGCGCCCAGCAGGCCTCGTCGGGGCGGCTCAAGCGCGGCGGGGGGGCGAAGCACGTCGCCCTCGGCGACGAGCTCGCGCTCGCCGACTTGATCCCCGACACCAAGAGCGAGTCTCCCGAGCAGGCCTTCGATCGCCTCTGGGTCGAGGGCCTCATGGAGCGCGCGCTCCTCCGCGCCCAGACTTACTTCACCGCGGCCGGCCTCGAGCTGCGAGTCCAGATTCATGAAGCCTATGAGCTCACCAGCGGGGAGGAGCAGCCGACCTACGCCCAGGTCGCGGCGCGGCTCGGTGTGAAGGCCGCCGACGTCCGCAATCACCTCCACCACATGCGCGAACGGATTCGGATTGAGGTTCGGGCCGAGCTGCGTGAGACGGTCAACAGCCCAGGCGACCTCGACGCCGAGTGGCAGGAGCTGTTCCGCTGAGCCGCTGGCTGAGCAGGCTGCGCGCCGGGCTGGCTGAGCACGAGGAGACTCGGGTTGACGACTCGACGCAGGACGACTCCTTGGGCAAGGACCAGGACCTGCCACCCCAGGCTGGTGAGAAGTTCACGATCCTGCGGGAGCTCGGGCGCGGCGGAATGGGCGCGGTCTATGAGGCCAAGGACAACGAGCTCGGCCGTCACGTCGCGCTCAAGTTCCTCCACGGTCAGACGCTGGCTCGCCTGGAGCGATTTCGAGTCGAGAGCGAGACCCTCGCGCGGCTTCGCCACCCCAACATTGTTCAAGTCCACGAGTGCGGCGAAGCCGAGGGGGGGGTGTTTCTCGTCTTGGACTTCGTCGATGGCGAGTCCCTGGAACAACGTGTCGAGCGGGGACCTCTGGAGCCCAAGGAGGCCGTTCGGATCGCACGCGACGTGGCGGCCGCGCTCCAGCACTGTCACGACCACGGCGTGATCCACCGCGACGTGAAGCCCGGCAACGTCCTCCTCGAGCAGAGCGGTCGAGTTCTGTTGACGGACTTTGGGATCGCGCGCGACCTCGAGCGAGAGGTCGCCCTGAGCAAGACCGGCGCCATGATCGGGACCCCTGCCTACATGCCGCCCGAGCAGGCCCGCGGGCAGAAAGACGCGATCGACGCTCGCTCCGACGTCTACGCCCTGGGAGCGACGCTCTATGAAATGCTGACCGGCAAGGGGCCTTTCGCCGGCTACACCCTCCCCGCGCGGCTCGCAGCGGGAGACCTAACGCTGGCGCGCGCCGACCTTCACCCGGACTTGGTTGCGATCTGCACCAAGTGCCTTCGGAGCAAGGCCAGCCTTCGCTATCCAACCGCCCAGGCGCTTGGGGACGACCTCGACCGCCACCTGCGGGGCGAGCCAGTTGAGGCGCGATCGCGCAGGGTGGGCCCCGTCTTGCTCCTGAGCTTGGCTTTGATCGCTGTCGCGCTCGCTATGGTTGCGGCGAGTTTGATCGCGACTCGCGGGAAGAGTCACGTCGCCGGGACGCCCAGCGGTCCGACGCCGACCGCGACGAGCCCCAAGCGATCTCCCCCCGTCTCGCGCTTCGCGCCGCTCAAGCGCGATCCCCTCCGCCTGACTCTCCCAGGGCTTCTCGGGGCGCGCTTCGCGGGGCCTGAGCACGTCCTCGCTTGGAGCGCGAGCGAGTGGTGCGTGTGGCGACTCGCGGATCGGGAGATCAGTGCGCAGGGGCGCGTCAAAGAACTCCAAGCGGCCGCCGTCGACGCCAAGGGCGAGCTCCTGCTCCTGGCTCAGCCAAAACGGGTCAGCCTCCAAAGGCTCGCCGGCGGGGGCGCGATCGCTTCGGTTCCGCTCGTCACCGAAGAAGTCGCTTTGTCCCCGACCGGCGAGGTGGCGGCGCTCGTCGCGGGGGTGACGGTCGTGCTCTGGCGCCCCGGGCGCGCGGTGGCCGTCGAGATGCTCTACGAGGCCAAGAGCGAGCCGCGGGCCCTCGTGTTTTCGCCCGACGGGTCCTACCTGGCGTTCGCCTCGGGCGGGACCAATCGCGACGCCGATCCGCGCGAGCTCGTTGTGTGGACCTCGGCGGGCGAGCTGGTCGCTCGCTGGGAGATCCCCCGCCCCGCCTATCAGCTTGCCTTCGCGCCGAACACGGGCCTCCTGGCGACCGGCGACGATTGGGGCGGGCTGAGGATCTACGACCCCGCGACCCCGGGCGCTGCGCCGATCTCTTTCACGGCTCCCCAGCCGGGTCCGCTCGGGGGGGCTCACACCGGCGAGGTCGCGGGGGTCGTCTTCGACCCCCACGGAGTTCTGCTCTCGGTCTCGGGGCATTCTCCTCAGCGGGCCGCGGTCTTGACCAACGAGTTGCGCCGCTGGGAGATCTCAGACGGGGTGGGGCGGCTCCTCTCGACCCACCTCCCGCTGGCGGACGAATACGTGGCCCTGGACGTGGCGCGCGGGCGAGCCTTGCTCCTGACTGGAGCCAAGGCCAAAGGGGAGGTCCGGATCACGAGCTTGGAGAAGCTCCGCTAGATCGCCGCGAGATTTTCTGGTTTTCTCGAAAACCCTCAAGACGGGCTGGGCAATGGGTAGGTGAAGCCACTCACTTGCACTGGACCCCCCATGGAATCTCGCTCCCTTGTCGCTCTCCTGATCGGTGGCTCGCTCCTGGTCGCGCTCTTGAGTTGGCTCGCGACGCCGCCCGCCCTCCCGACTCCAGGGCCTGCGTCTGGGCCTGTTGCCCTCGCGCCCTCGGAGCCTGCGGCTTCTCCTGAGGCCAGTCCAGCGCCTGCGCTCGACCCGTCCGTGAAGCCCTCACCGGCCACCCCGCGAGTCGACGCGGAGGAGCCAGCCTCAGGTGGCCTGGATCCCCTCCGTCAGGGGAGCGTCCTTCGGCCAGACGACGAAGTCATGATCGGGCTCTCCGGCTTCCCGCGGGTCCGGCGTGGGGGCTCGACTACCCAGTTGGCCTGGTTCAGCGTCGGGGTTCGCCCCGTGACTTATGCCGTTGAGATCGGCGTTGGTGAGCGGCTGCGAGCGGGCGGCCACGAGTTGGAGGTCCTAGAGATCGATCCGGAGGCACGTCTCGTCCGCTACCGCTGGACGAAGGTCCCCAGCGGGGAGGCGTTCGTACAGCCAGCCGGAGCGGGCGGAGATCGGCTGCGCCTCTCGGAAATGGGCCTCTATCGGCTGGCGGACGGGCGAGTGATCGGCGTCGGAAACGTGATCGCGACGGACGAGGGGGGCGCGGTCTCCCTGACGGTCTTCTCCGCGGGCTACGCGAAGGACCCCATGGCGGGCTACGAGAACCACGTCCGGGTTCGGGCCGGCGAGCCCCTCGAGAGCGCCACGACGAAGGTCCTCCAGGTCCGGGTCGGCACGGGCTCCCGGGGCTGGGTGGAACTGGCTCTCTAGCCGCTCGGACCAAACGACTTAGGTGATTCTGGGGATTCTCGAAAACTCCCCTCCGCCGTTGAGCAATCGGTAGTGAAAGAGGGCATTGCCCTGGAGGAAACAACATGACTCGCACTTACGTTCAAATCAGTTGGGGCTTTACAGCAGGCGCGGTCTTGGGGCTGGTCGTAACCCTCCCCCTTTTCGCCGCCGAGCGCGAGCAGTTCAACGTCGAGGGGCTGGACAGAGCCCGAGGGCCCTTTGTGGGCCAGCTCGAGTTGATCACCGAGGGATCCAAGCTTCAGGTCGTGCGGAGCGTGCGCTTTCGCGACGGAGGCAGCGAGACGACGAGCGGTGTCGGCCGGCGCCAGGGAAATCAGATCAGAGCCAGCCTGCAGCTGGCAGTGGGCGCTGAAGGGGCCCTGAGGGGGCGTTCCTCAAAGACGGTCGAGCTCCGGCTCCGCCTCGATCGAAGCGGACGCTGCCAGACCCGCTGCTTGGAGGGGCGCTCGATCCTCAGCAAGGGGCACGGGGCGCACCCTGGCAAGGAGTTGAGCTTCGCCGCTGACCTCGGGCCCAAGGGCGCGACGGACGGGTCCAAGAAGTCCGCCAAGAAGCTCCAGAGCGAGCATTTCCTCGAGCGTTTTGAGGGGGTCCCCTTCGTGAAGGGCAAGGGCGACGCGAGGGAGATCGAAGGGAACGATCCAGAGCAGGGAGCCCTCGGCGACTGCTACCTCGTGGCCGCCATGATCGCGGTGGCTCGCAGTGACCCCAAAGTGATTCGGCGCATGATCACCTCCAAGGGCGGCGGCAAGTATTCCGTCAAGCTCAGCGGGCTCGGGAGCTGGGGCCGAGACGTATCACTGACCGTCGACGACACGTTCCCCTCGACCGGGAAGGGCCGTCGCAAGATGCTGGCCTATGTGTCCTCGACCGACAGAAAAACGGTGCGCGGAACGAAGTTCTATGAGCTCTGGCCGAGCTTGCTCGAGAAGGCCTACGCGACTCACAAGGGGAGCTTCGCGAAGATCGAGGGAGGTCACTCGGACGGTCCCTTCGAGTTCATCTCTGGGAAGAGCGCGTCGAGCTACTACACCTTCTTCCGCAACGGGAAGGACATAGCGACTCTGATCAGGAACGCCCGCGCCAAGGGTTATCCGATCTGCGTTGGCACGAAGAGCGACACGGGAAAGCTAGGACGACGCTTGAACGTCACGGGGAATCACGTCTACGTCCTGTGGGGCGTCAAGGGCGGTCGCTATCAGCTCTACAACCCGTGGGCCAGCAGTCACCCCTCCCGCACGGTGACCGCCGCTGAGATTCAGAAGCTGGCCAGCCACGTCTACGTCGGCGAGTTCTAAACCGGAGGCCACGATTCTGAGAGGTCGCCCACGAGGGTGGTCCCACGAGTCCCCTCCGCCAGGACGGCGACCTCGCTCAGAATCGTGCTCCGCTTTACTAGCTAGGAAGAGTTGGGTGTCGGAGACGGGCTCAGCTAGAGCGCAGGGCCTTGCTTAGCGCCAGAGCCAGGCGACGAGGAACCCGAGCGCGAACCCGAGCGCGAGGCCGATTAGGAGCGCGCTTTGGTGCCGCACGACATAGCTCGAGCGTTCGGGGTGGCGGCGGAGCTCGCGCTCGAGGACATCGCTTAGGCACGAAGCGACTTCCGCTCGCAACGCCCCAGCGCTCTGGTAGCGGTTGTCGACGTTCTTTTCGAGGGCCTTAAGGCAGATCCTGTCTAGGGCTGGCGGGAGGTCGAGGTTGATCGCGCTCGGACGCGGCGGGGTCTGAGCAATGATTCGCATCGTGAGCTCGGCTGGGGTCTCTCCCTTGAAGGGACGCTCGCCCGTCAGGAGTTCGTAGAGGAGGACACCCAGCGCGAACACGTCGGCCCGCGAGTCCGCTTCCTTGGGATTCCCGACTTGTTCGGGAGCCATGTAGTGGGGCGTCCCCAGGACACTTCGGGCCTTGGTCAGGCCGAGGTCCTCGTCGGAGAGCTTGGCCAGGCCGAAGTCGATAATGCAGGCGTTCCCCTCGGAGTCGAGCAGGACGTTGGCCGGCTTGAGGTCGCGGTGCACGACGTGTTGTTGGTGGGCGTGGGCGATCCCAGCGCAGATCTGGAGGAAGACCTCCAGTTTCCTCCGCGTCGTGAGCAGGTCGTTCTCGATAGCTTCGGCCAGCTCCTGTCCCTCGATGAGGTCCATGGCGTAGTAGTCGACACAGCCCTTCCGCCCCGAGTCGTGGATCTTGACAATGTTGTCGTGGTGGAGGCGCCCCAAGGCTTCGATCTCGACTCGAAAGCGCTGACGACGCCTCGCGGCGCCCTCTTCAGGCCCGGGCTCTAGGGTCTTGAGGGCCACGACCACCGAGCCCCCCGATCCGACTTTCTCGGCCCGATAGATCACCGCCATCCCGCCTCGCCCGAGCTCACCGAGCAGCCGGTAGCTCCCAAACACTTCGCCCAAGGTCGGGTGTTTGCGGGCTTCGGAGGTCGGCTTCTTTCGCGCCTTGCGGTTCATGCTCCCGAACACGTCGAAGCCGGTTTGAAGGGCGGGGGCGGGTGAAGCGGC
>JAESQQ010000865.1 GCA_016765095.1 Planctomycetota bacterium
ACTCACGGAGCGCTCCCTTGCTTCGCAAGGGGCGTTTGGGGAGATGGCAGAGCGCGAACTCAAACGGGGGGGACCCGGGGGGCGGAGCCCCCTTTAAGGGGCGAAGCCGCGATAGGAGGGGAGGAGCGAAGCGACGGGGAGGGGCGCAGCCCCTCTCAGAAAACAGCCTAGCGCAACACGTTTGGGGCGCCGGTGAAGTCCTTCGCCGAGACGTCGTGCTTGCGCATCATCTTGTGGAAGCTCGAGCGGACGACGCCGGACTCCTGCGCGGCCCGGGTCACGTTGCCGCCGTTGCGGGCCAGCGCTGCCTTGAGGTATTCCCGCGCGAAGGCTGCCTTGGCGTCGCTGTAAGCGAGGTCGAACAGCGCCGAGACACCGGTCTTGGGCACGGCGTCACCGTCGAAGCGGAGGTGCTCCTCTGTGATCGTGTCGCCTTCCATGAGGAGCGCGGCCTTCTCGATTTGGTTCTGGAGCTCGCGGACGTTGCCCGGCCAGTCGTAGCGGAGGATCGCGCGGAGCGCCTCCTTGCTGAGCTTGATCGTGCGCCCCTCCGCGGTCCGGACCTTGGTCAGGAGCTTCTCGACGATCAGGGGAATGTCCTCCTTGCGGTCGCGCAGCGGAGGGAGATCGGTCGAGACCACGTTCAGGCGATAGAACAGGTCTTGGCGGAATTGTCCGTCCTGGACGAGCTGGCGAAGGTCGCGGTTCGTCGCGCTGATTACGCGGACGTCGACTCGGATCACGTCCTTGCCGCCGACGCGGCGGACTTCACCCTCTTGGAGCACTCGGAGCAGCTCGCGCTGCATAGCAGCCGACATGTCCTGGACCTCGTCGAGGAAGATCGTGCCGCCGTCGGCCTGCTCGAACAGCCCGGGCTTGTCTCGGTCCGCGCCCGTGAACGAACCCTTGACGTGTCCGAACAGCTCGGACTCCATCAGGGACTCGGAGATCGCCGAGCAGTTGATCGAGACGAAGGGGGCGTCTCGGCGGGGGCCGTTGTAGTGGAGGGCTTGGGCGACGAGCTCCTTGCCGGTACCCGTCTCGCCTTGGATCAGGACCTGGACGTTGGAGTTGGTGATCCGGTCGAGGAGCTTGAACAGACGCTGCATGGGCTCTGACTTGCCCACGATCTGGTCGTAGTTGAAGCGCAGCTTGAGCTCGGTCAGGTTCCGGTTGGCCACGGCCAACTCGCTGGCCTGGGACTGGACCTTCTGCGCCAAGCGCGAGGTCAGCTCCTCGAGCGCGTCCTTCTGCTCGAGGTTCTCTTGGTAGAGCCGCGACTTCTCGAGCGCGTTGCCTAGCTCGCGCGCGAGGGCCTGCATGAAGATCAAGTCGGTCTCTTCGAGCTCGGGGTTCCGCTCGGGGGCGTCTAGGTAGAGGAGTCCGATCGTCTTGCCCTTGACCACGAGCGGGAGCGCGATCACGACTTCTTGCCCGTGGCTGCGAGCCGCCTCGGCGAGGTCAGCGTCGTCGTCGTCGTCGTCGGCGTGGATCAGGAGCGCGAGCGGCTGACGACGGACTCGCTCGAAGACCGCCGTGCAGACTGCGTCCCGGCTCGCCTCCTGCCCGCGGTTGTCGAGGGAGACGTCGGCCTCCATGACTCCCTCGCGCTCCAAGTAGAGGATCCCGCGCGCGCAGCCGCTCAGCTGGAGCATCATGTCCAAGAGCGTGCTCAGGACTTGTTGTCGCTCTAGGACGCTGTTCACGATCACGATCGTGTCCAGAAGGAGCGTCACGTTCCGGTAGTCCTTGGCTTGGTTGCCCGTAATGATCCCGAGCAGCTTGTCGCTGCGGAGCGCGTGCCGGGGGATTCGGCGGTGCCACATCAGGACCCGATTGCCGCCCTCCTGCTTGGCCATGAACAGCGTCTGATCCGCCTTGCGGAGGAGCCGCTCGGGGGAGTCGGCGTGTTGGGGGAACACCGCGACGCTGACCGAGACCTGGACTTTGACGTCCGATCCGAAGCCCGGGTAGTCCTGGACCGCGAGGCGGACTTTCTCGGCGGTCGCGACCGCGCCCTCGGGCCCGGTCCGGGGGAGGATCACAGCGAACTCTTCGCCGCCGTAGCGAACGCAGGCGTCGCCCTCGCGGACCTGCGCCCGAACGAGTCGCGCGACGCGGCTAATGATCTTGTCTCCTCGGGCGCGCCCGTGCTCTTGGTTGATCCGACTCAGGTCGTCGATATCGACCATGATCAGCGCGACTGGCGCATCGCTGTGCTGGGCGAGGCGCGTCTCGACGGCCAGGTGTCGTTCGAGCTCGGGTCGCCGGTAGAGGTCGGTCAGGGGATCGCGAGTCACGTCGTGATAGAGGCTGGCGTTGACGAGGACTTCGCTCAGGTGCTCCGCGGTCGTGGCGAGGAGGTCCACCAGGCTCGCGGTGGGCTCAGGTCCTGCGGGCGCGGCCAGGAACAGAAGCGCGATCGGCTTTCGGACCACGCTGCCCGGGTAGCGACGCCGCTCACGGGCTGGCTGCTCGCCGTCGTCGAGGGGGCGGATCTTGAGCAAGAGCGGGACGACGAGCAGGTTCGCGAGCCGGAGCGGGAGCGGTCCTCCGCCGGTGAAGGAGGTCTCGACGAGGATCTTGGCCTCGCTCAGGGCCTGCTCGAAGAGCTTCGCTAGGCGCGGCTCCTCGAGGATCGCCTCCTCGTCGACGCCCTTGCTGACTTGAACGACGAGGTCTTGGCCTCGATCGAGAATGGCCAGGAAGCCGACTTCGGCGCCAGAGATCTGGAGCCCGAGCTCGAAGCACGAGCGGGCCGTGCGCCGAAGATCGAAGCTCTTGGCGCTGATGAGTTGTTCGGTCTCGTAGAGCGCCGTCCAAGCCGGCGGGCCCTCGGTGTCAGCCACGGCGGTCCTCGTGCAGCTAGCGATCTGTGAAGCGTGCGAGCACGCCTGGGGGTGAGCGCTAGCGCTGGTAGATCGGCAGGAGCCGGTCAGGGAGTTGAAGGATCAGGAGAGCGACCGAGGTCCCGTAGGTGGGGCCAAGGTTGCTATCCCAGTGTTTGTCGGTGTGTGTGCTGAGCAGCTGCTGGCGGATCCGGGGGAAGTAGCTCCGCCAGGCGGGTCCGCCGCGGGCGAACATCGCCTGGCTGACGTAGAGGTGGGTGTAGTAGAACCAGCGCTCCTCGTCGGGGGCCCGGACTCGCATCGTTCGGCGGAGGTAGCCGTAGGCCTTCTCGATCGCCTTGTCGTAGTAGGTCCCCGAGTCCTGGAAGACCACGATCCCGGCCGCCGTCAGGGCTGGCGAGCTGGGCCCGCGGCGCGGGCGTTGGTAGTGAACGCCACCGTCGTCACCTTGGGACTCGCGAATGTAGAGGACCGCTCGCGCGAGGGTCGTCTTGTCGACGCCGAATCCACAGTTGCGCGCGGAGCGGAGCGCCTGGATCTGCGTGATCGTGACCGAGCCCTCGTCGCCGCGGTCGGTGCGTGGCCAGTAGAACCACCCCCCGTCGCGGCTCGTGGTCTTCTCGGTCAGGCGAATGCCCGCCTTGATCGCCTTTCCGATTCGGGTGCGCAGGGCCTCGTCGTGGCTCGTTCCGTAGGCTTGTCCCAACAGGAGGAGCGCGAACCCGTGCCCGTGCATGGGCCGAGCCTTGTCGCTCATGACGTCGCGTTGATCGCAGAGCAGCCCGACGTACTCGCCTTCGCGGTGTTGGTTCTCAAGGACCCAGTTCAGCGCGCGGCGCAAGACGCGGGCATAGGGACCGCGGTCGGGCGTCACCCCATGAGCCATTAACGCGAGGCCCGCGAGGGCCGTAATGGACATTTGATAGCGAGGAGGACGCGAGACCCAGCGCCCCGACTGCGTCAGTTGGTTCTTGGCGAGCCACGCGATTCCGTCGTTGATCGCGCGGCGAGCGTCGGGCGTGATCTCTCGAAAGGCGCGCTGGCTCTCGCTCGGGTTGCTCTCGCTGGGAGGTGCCTGTTGGGCACACGCGTCTTGGCTCCAGCCAAGCACGAGAGCGAGGCAGAGCGAGGAGAACGCGGGAAGGAAGGGCTGGAAGCGGGCCATAGAAGCTGTCGCCGTCTGGATACACCCAGGCTAGCGCGACAACCGACAGGGCGCCACCCGGGATCTCAGGTGTTGCCGTTGGGCCACGACGCGCAGCGTTCAGCGCGCGTAACTCGTGCCACAAGAGGGTGCAATTCGCGGCAGGGGTGAGGCGGTGCGCCTCAGCCCACCGCACGACCGACCGAAGTCACGGGACTTGGAGCCCTCAGACGAAAGGCATGCCGCCTGCTACGGTGCGGTTGGGGGAGGTCTCCAATGGCAGAGGCGAAAATTGGCGCGGGCCGCGTGATCCCGGGTTTGAGTTGGGAAGCGGAGCCGGTGCCCGAGCCGCTCGACGCGTTCCGACCCGCGCTCGTCGGCGGGATGGTGGGGTGGGGCGTGGCGATCTTCATGGGCGCCCGCAGCCCAAGCCAACTCCTTCTGACTTGCCTCGGGGCTGCAGCGGGCGCGATCGCGGCTCGCTACCGAGTTCGCCTCGAGTGGGACCCAGAAAGCCCTCGGATCGCGCGAACCTCGACGCCTCGACCTGCGTCGAACCCTCGGATCGTGGCCGAGGAGAGTTCCGCTGCCGCGGAGCCGAGTTCCGCTGCCGCGGAGCCCACGTCCACGAGCTCCAGCCAAGACGCAGAGGAGAGCGAATGAGCGCTGCAACGTCGAGTCGGCTATCGACCTCACCCTTGGCCTTGGCCCTCCTCGGGCTGGCCCTCGTCGGGCTGAGCGGGTGCGGGGGCGAGGCCCAGGCCCCAGCCGCTCCGGAGGACGCCCCCCCGGCCGAGCGCTTCAACAACGAACTCGTGCTCGATCTCGTCGACGGAAGCGACCTCCAGGCGTTTCTGAAGGAGCACCCTGAGCTCGCCGGGCGCAACGCGCACTGGAACAGCCCGTCGTCAAGCGACGAGGCGATCGCGGTTCTCAGGGTCGAGCCCCACGAAGTCGAGGGGCTTTTGGAGTCGCTTCGCAAGGACCCGCGCGTGGAGGGCGTCGAGCGAAACGCGATCCTCCGCCTGCCCATGACGCCCGCCGGCGCCAAGAGCTGGATCCCCGACGACGACACCACGCCGGCCCGCGACTCGTTCCCCAACGATCCCTTCTACGAGAAGCAATGGAACATGAAGCAGGTCAAGGCTCGTGAGGCCTGGCGCTTCTCCACCGGACACGACGTGATCGTGGCGGTGATCGACACGGGCGTGGCCTACGAAGACGCCAAGGGCCTCTGGGCACCGGACCTCAAGTCGACTCGGTTCGTCGCCGGCTACGACTTCGTCAACGACGACACGATCGCGGCCGACGATCACGGCCACGGGACTCACTGCGCGGGCACGATCGCGCAGTCGACCGACAACGGACGAGGCGTCGTCGGCTTGGCTCCCAACTGCAAGATCATGCCGCTCAAGGTCCTCTCGGCCCAAGGCTGGGGGACGACGAGCGATATCGCCGACGCGATTCGGTTCGCCGCGGACAATGGCGCCCACGTGATCAGCATGTCTTTGGGTGGGGGCGGCTACTCACGCCTCCTGCGCGCCGCGATCGATCACGCGCTCTCCAAGGGCGTGGTCGTGATCGCGGCCGCCGGTAACGCCAATCGCAATCGGATCGAGTATCCCGGCGCCTACCCCGGCGTCTTGGCCGTGACCGCGGTCGGACCGAGCGGCAAGCGGGCTTTCTACTCGAGCTACGGGCGCGAGGCCTTCATTGCGGCACCCGGCGGTGATCTCCGCGAGGGGGACGAGGCCGGCGTGCTTCAGAACACGGTCATGCCTCACAACCCCGACCACCCGACGGTCTACGCCTACTTCCAAGGGACTTCAATGGCGACGCCCCACGTGGCGGGTGCGGCGGCCCTCCTTCGCCAGGCCGGCGTCACCAACCCCAAAGCCGTCGCCTCGATCTTGGCGGCGAGCGCGCAGGGGTCGGGCTGGAACCGCGAGTACGGCCACGGGATCCTCGACGCCGGCGCGGCCGTCCGTCGGGCGGTGTTCCTGCCCAGCATAGTCAGCCTGGCCCTCGGACTCCTCCTCGTCGTCGTGGTCTGGATCAAGACGGGCAGCCGCCAGATCGCGCGCTTCCCCCTGCTCCTCGGCATGTTCGTTGGCGCGTCGGGGCTGTTCTTTCTGATTCCCTTCGGCCTCGCCGAACTCCCCGTCGTCGGTGGCTACTTGACTCGCGCGGCTCCCGACTGGGGCTTGGTCGCGTTCGGTCCCGAGTGGCATTGGAACGTGCTCCTGGCCAGCGCCTTGATCCCCGCCGTCTGCGGGCTGATCTCCCTGCCGACGCGCCCCACGCGCGCTCTGGGCGTGGGCTTGGCGCTCGGCTGGGCCGCGCGCCTGTTCGCAGGCGTCGCTCTCCCTTACGCGGACGTGCAAGGCGTTCCTGGGCACGGCGTCCTCGACAGCCTCTGGCTGGCCGGGAACGGGGTGCTCCTCGTCGGCGTCGGGGCCTACTTGATCCGCCTCGCTCGCACGAAGTTCGCGCCGCAGGAGACGGTCGCGTGAGCGAACTCTCGCTCCACGGCCGCTTGGTCCGAGAGGAGTTCGGCCCCGGCGCTCTGATTCTGGAGACCGCGGACGGTCGGCGCTACGCCTTGGCGGGCGAGACGAGCCACCTTGTCCCGGGTCAGGAGGTCACGGTCCAAGGGAGGATCCGAGACGATCTCCTCGGGGGTGCCATGACCGGCGCCGAGGTCCTAGAAGTCCGGGCTCCTGACTAGCGGGGCCCGACTAGCTGGCGCCCAACCTGGCGGCTAGGGGTTGGGCAGCAATCGCCCGTGGTCGAGGACGCGTCCCGCCACGATCGACTCGCCGAACTGGGCGCCGAGGGCGTCTGCGACGAGGTCGGGCTTGGAGTAGCCGGTGCCTGGAATGTCGCCGACTTCTTTCAACCACCCGACGAAGAAGCTGCCCTGGGCGTTGCTTCGGTGCGCCATGACGGCGCTCGCGAAGTAGTGGTTGTACTTGTCGTGGAGTGGTTCCTTGGCGTCGATCCCGATCATTTGGCGCATCTCCCAGCGCTCGTCGACTGAGAACCCAAAGCTGAGTTGAAGCGCGAGGTGATCCGTGAGGCTCATTTCGCGGGCGGCGCGATAGATCTCTGCTGGGCCCCAAGGCTTGGGGGTGAAGTCCTCGAGCGCCTTGCGGAGGGCCTTGGTCTCGGCGCGATCGACGTCTCCGCGGAGCTCCTCAAAGGCCGAGGAGCCCGGCTTGAAGAAGTCGTAGAACGAACGAGCGGTTCCCCAAGCGGCGACGGGATAGCGGCCCCACCAGGTCCGACGGATCAGGTAGGGAGGGTCCGTCGCGGGCGGGGGGGGTCGAGTCTCTTCGACTCGGCTGAGGACTTTGCCTTCCTTGCGCAGCGCCGCGCGGAAGCCCTTGGTCTTATCGACGAGGAGCTCCATGGTCTCGGTGCGGGTCCCGTCCACGCTCAGGCCTTTGAGGGCTCCGGACGCGCCACGGGTGTTAGGGACAACCCGCGTGAGCAGGAATCGATACCGGCCGGGGGCGATCCGCTCTCCGCGACCGCTCCAGGCGCCGCCAGGTGCGTCCAGACGGGCGACGAGCTCGCGCTTGCCGTTCACAATTTCCCAGCCCACGCGGCCCTTCAGCTGGTCGCTGCCGACGCGAGACTCGATCTTGGTGCCAGCACTGAGCGGAGTGCCCGCCGGGACCGGCTGGGCCACGGCCAAGGAGCCTACGAGGAGCACGAGCCAGAGGGAGGTCCGCATAGACCTAACCCTAGCTGCTCAAGCCGCCTCTCGCGAATCGATTGTCTGTTTTCTGCCTGCCCTCAGCCGGCGCCGCCTACGTTTCGGCTATCGCTGACGAAGTCGGCGAGGGGAATCGGCTGAGCCAGCGCTGGGAGCACGAAGGCGCTCCCTGCCGGCTCGATCGGAGCCGGAGCCCCGACCTCCGCCAGCGCGGCGACGATC
>JAESQQ010000866.1 GCA_016765095.1 Planctomycetota bacterium
CTCGCCTCGTGGCGGAGGAAGCTGCGCGGAAGAAGGCGGCCGAGGAGGCTCGCCTCGCGGCCGAGGAGGCCGAGCGCGAGCGGATCCGCGAGCTCGAGAAGGCGCGACCCGCGCTGGGTTGCGTGGCTGGCGAACGAGCAGGAAAGGTCATTCGCCTGCCCGACCTCGAGGGCGATCCCGTAGACAAGACCGCGATCTACGTCGTCGGCTGGCCGAAGGAGGCGCAGGCCGTGCTCTACGTCGGCCAGGGCGAGGCGCTCGTCGACGGGAAGCCAGCTAGCGGTCGGGTCGAACTCGAGTTGGGGGCGGTCGTCACCATGGGCGGCGAAGCCCACGTCGTCGAAGAGACCGCCGAGATGGGCAGCCAGCAGGCGGCCGCGATCCACTTGGCTCGCAACGACAAGCAACCCGGTGGACCCTGGGCCTATTGGAACGAGGAGATCCGGCTCGGGGCGCTCTCGAACTGCGAGATCAACGTCGTCGACGACGGTGTGGCGGACGTGCACGCTCGCGTCCTGACTCGCTTTGGGATCGTGGTCCTTGACGATCAGAGCGGGCGGGGCTCCGAGGACGGGGTCTACGTCAACGGCGAACGCGAGCCTTGGCTCCTCCTCCACGACGGGGTGACCTTCAAGCTCGGGCCGCGGGGACCCGAGCTGGTCGCGAAGGCTGGCGCCGCGCGCCAGAAGGCGGGGCAGAAGGCCAAGGCCATGAAACCGGCCCGCCACAACCGAACGGTCCTCGACGTGTTCGACGCCAACGACGTGCTCCTCCAGCGCGTGTTCGTGTTTGTGCGCCGCGAGGTCCGCTTCGGCGCGATCGGCCACAGCCCAGATGACGAGACGCGCCTGGTCAACGAGTGGGTCTTGCACGTTGCGCCGCACGAGGCGGCCGAGATCGCGGACAAGCAGGGCGGCCTCGCGCTGACCCGAGACGGAGTCGACGTTCGTCGCGACGGCGGCGCGGAAATGCTCCTGAACGGAGAGTCCCTCGAGCCCGGCTCTCCGCAGCCCCTTCGGCGTCGCTTCGACCTCGAGATCGGTGAGCGAATGACCTTCGACGGGCGGGTCTATCGGAGCCCGTCTGCGGTCGAGCGCGAAGAGGCGCCCCCGCGCCTCGGCATGAAGGGCGGACACCCGACCGAGTGCGTTCGCCTCGATCGCGTCGACACGGAGCACACCTATGTGTTCCTGGTCCGAATGCTGCGGATCGGCTCCGAGTCTTTTGCCCCGCTCCGGATTGACCTCCCGGGCGTCGCCGAGTCCCACTGCCAGATCATGTTCAGCCAAGGGAAGTACTTGATCGTGGCGCCCAAGGCGAGCGCGCCGGTGTTCCTAGGGGACGTTGAAGTCGACACCGGGATCGCGTTCCCGCTCGAGATCAACACCGACGTGCACGTGGGGGACGCTCGGCTTCGGTTCCGCGAAGCGACCGCAGCCGACTTCGCGTTCGAGACCGAGGACAAGGACAAAGACGAAGACTAGACGGGATCCGCTCCACCCCGCGCTTCAAAGCAGCGCTCGTGACGGTCAAGGCTCGCTATCCCGCAGCAGTGAAGGCTCACGCCGGGGAGGCGCTCTTGTTCCTGCCCTCGGGCCCGGTGCCCGCCAAGGGCTGGCCGGTCGTGGTCTTCCTGCACGGCTGGGGCGATACGGCGGAGAGCTACCGTGACCTGGGGAAGGAGGTGACCGCTCACGGGATAGCGGGCCTCGCTCTGCCCGGGGCAGTCCCTCAAATGACGAACAGCTACCGCTGGCCGACGGACTCGTTTGCGACGACTCACGCCTACCTCCAGCGGCGACCAAGCTCCTCAAGTGGCTGCGGGAGTAAACGGAAGGGCGTCAGGCGGGTTCTCACATGAGAACTGGGGAGGAACGGCGTTCTCAGGCGGGTTCTCACATGAGAACTGGGAGGAACTGCGTTCTCGGGGGCGTTCTCACACGAGACCGGCTGAATGAACGGCGTTCTCGTTCGGGGAGCCTCTAAGCCGGGAACACTTCGTCCCACCAGGACTCTCTGCGGAGCGCGCTCGGCTTGACGTCGCCGGCTCGGACGCCGCGGGCGACGAGGGCGATCTCGTAGCGCGACCAGCCGTCTCGGACGGCTCTCGCGTCGACGGGGTCGAGCTGCTCGAGCCGGCGGCAGTGGTCGTAGTGGTAGCCCTTGCGGAGGGCGTCTTCGAGGGCGATCGCGAGGCGGGCGAGGCCGACGGGGTCGTTGGACTCCGCGTAGAGGCGATAGCCGCCCGGCGCTCCGTCTTTGCCAATCGTCGGGGCCAGCATTGCGAATCCGGGCTTGACCCCAGTCTCGGTGCAGGCTTTCGCGATCGCGGCCGCGACTTGACCCGGCGCTAGCTTCTCACCGGCGAGGTCGCTGACACCGTCGGCGCGGCCAACGAAGCGCACGAGGGGGGTCCGCTCGAAGCGGCCGACGACCTCCACGACGTCCCCCAATCGGTAGCGGAACAGGCCCCCCTGGGTCGTCAGGAGCGGCAGATAGCGCTCGCCGAGAACGGCGGCGTGGAGCGGGAGGGGGCGCTCCTCGAGGGCGTCTGCAGGTTGAAGCTCGAGGAGGTGGCCGTGGGGGATCAAGCTCGCCCCAGGGAAGTCGAGGAGCGGGAAAGAGAGCGCGCCTTCGGTCGCGAACAGGCCCTTGGGCTGGACCTCGACCTGGCTCGGCAGGAGCGCTTTCAACGCGGGGAGCTGCTGGGCTGCCGCGGCGTCGGCCCAGCAGGAGACGAGCGCGAGTCCGGGCCAGAGGCGCTCGAGACGGAGCGGGCCGCTTTGGGGGAAGGCCTCACGGATCGCGGCCGCGCGGGGCGGGTTAGGGCCCGGCAGATCGGGGAATCGGCGCCCGAGCCGGCCGCTGGGCGGAGTCAGGGTTCCGCGCGCGACGTCGTGGGCGAGGCGATCGGCGTGCTTTCGGGCGAACTCGAGGAGGAGCGTCAGGTAGCTCGGGCTCCAGACCGAGAGGAAGCCGAGGCAGGGGTCGGCCACCAGGTAGCGCAAGGTCACGTAACGACAGGTTGGGACGTCGGGGAGTCGGGCGACCTCGGGCGGGACGGGGAGCAAGCGGCGGAGGAGCTTGCGAACCGGGGGCGGGAAATACTCCGTGTCGTCTTGGAAACCGATCCGAATTCCGCCGGCGGTCACCTCGTCTCGGACGCCTGCGGGCGAGATCGACCAGTAGCTGCTGCCTCGGCGGAGGGCGGGCCGGCGAGTCAGGAGGTCGTAGAGCCAGGGGCCAGTTCCGGCGGAGTATTCGTCGAGGAAGGGGCGGGTGTAGGGCACGTACTTCGCGGCGTGGGTCGAGCCGGAGGACTTCTCGAACACGAGCGGAGCGGAGCGGGTCAAGACGCGCGCCTCCCCCTGCTTGACGCGCTCGATCCAGGGCGCGTGCCCGTCGTAGTCGCGGATCGGAATCGCGTCTTGGAACTCAGCCAGGGTCTTGACCCGGGACAGGCCGTGGGCGGCCGCGAAGGCAGTCCCGCGCGTCTCGCGGACGAGGGAACGGAGGCGGGCTTGCTGCGCGCCTTCCGGGTCGCGAGCTGCGCGGAGATAGCGCCGCCAGGCCGAACGGAGCGAGAGCCGGTAGGCCTCGTTGAGCGCGCGCAGAACTCGTTGACGGCGGCGGCTCATGCGGCGCTCGCCTCGACGAAGGCCCCCGCCTGGAGGCGGGGGACGCAGCTCAGGGCGTCGAGGGCGGCGGCGAGCGTCGCGTCGAGCTTGCGTGCAAGGGCTTCGCCCTCGCCCGGCGGACAGGGGAAGACGGTCACGCCCCGATCAAGGGCGTAGGAGACGCCCGTCGAGAAGCTCAGCACGTCGACCACGACTAGGATTTCGCCAAGGGCCGCGGCGTGGATCGCGCCGCGTCGGCCCCAGCGGAGCCGCGCGCTGGAGCCGTGCTGATCGTAGGGGGTCTGGCCCCCGCCAGAGTCCGTCACGCGAGGGCTGCCAGCGGGCGAGCCCATAGGGAGGGAGACCAGGGAAAAAAAGCGCAGGGCGGGGTGAGCGCAGGGCACAGCCCCACCACCCCCAAAATTGGCCTCGAGGTGATCACTCGGAGCTGGGCTCGTCCTCAGCCTCGCCCTTTTTGGGCATGACTATGGTCTTGGTCGCGTGGTCGACGGGTTTACCCAGGCTCCTCGTTGGCCGGTCCGGGTCTTGGGCAGGCCAGTTGGGAACTTGGCGCCCGTCGGGAACTTGGCGCCCGTCGGGATCTTGGCGCCCGTCAGGATCTTGGTGCCCGCCGGGATCTTGGGGCCCGCCGGGATCTTGGAGTCCGCCTCGGGGAGCGTCGACCTCGTCCGAGCTCTTGGCGCGTAGGGCGGCGGTCAAGTCGAGGATCTCTTGGCGGCTTGGGATATCGAGCGATTCGCGGATCGTCTGCCCGAGGCCGAGCACAAAGGGCTGGAGCGAGCTGCGGGCGACTTCGGCTTGGCCGCTCAGCTTGGCCTGGAGGTCCGCCGCCAGGCTCTCGAGCTCTTTAGCGCTCAAGTGCCCGCCTTTTTGGAGGCGGGCGAACTCCTCGCGAGCGAGGCTGCTGAAGCCGGGGCGGGCCAGCAAGGAAGCGATCATCTTCTCGATCACGAGAGGAGGATAGCGAGATGGCCCTCGGCTATGCAAAGGCGCCGGTTGTGATTTCTGGCTTGAGTGTCTAACGCGGCGCGTTAACCTTTGGCCCACCCAGGAGCCCTGATGAGCGAGGCCATGAACGATGCGCAGCCCGACGAGGGTGGCTCGGACGGGAAAAAGCGCGGCGGCCTCCTCTACAAGCTAGCCCTCGCGAGCGTCGGCAGCGTAATGCTGGCCCAAGAGGAGATCAGCAGCTTCTTCCGCCGGGACCCAAACGAGCCGCCCCGTGACCCCTCAGAGCCCGCCGGGAAGCCTCTGCCCCTCAAAGCCTCCCCCGACGCGGAAGATCGGATCGACTCCACGATCAACCGCGTTTTGGCCTCGCTGGCCGTGGCCAGCCGTGACCAAGTCTCCGCCCTCAACGCCGAAGTCGACGCCCTCGAGGCCAAAATCGAGGCTCTCCGAGCAAGCCGCTCGTAGGTCATTCGCGCCCTTCCAACCCCCCTCGTATGCTGTACGGGCCTTCAGCCCGCAAGTGAGACCCATGGTCCGCACGATCAAGCGCTACTCGAACCGCAAGCTCTACGACACCGAAGACAAGCGGTACATCACCCTCGACCAGATCGCCGAGCTCGTTCGCGACGGGCAGGACATTCGGGTCGTCGAGAACCAGACGGGTCAGGATCTGACCAACGTGACCCTCTCGCAAATCCTCCTCGAGCAGGAGAAGAAGCAAGAGAGCACGATCCCCAAGACCTTCCTCATGAACTTGATCCAGCGGAGCCAAACCTCCGTGGTCGATTTCTGGAAGAAGAACGTCCAGACCTACTTTGAGGGCAGCCTCCTCTCCGACGACAAGATCGAGAAGGACGTCGACGAGCTGGTGCGCAAGGGAGAGCTTGAGGAGGGGGAGGCCATTCAGCTCAAGGACGAGATCAAGACTCGCAGCCAGACCTTTCGCCAGCGGCTGGACGAAGTCGTGGAAGCTCGCGTTCACGACATCCTGCGCGTGCTCAACATTCCGAGCAAGGCCGAGGTCGAGGCGCTGCGCGCCAAGGTCACCGAGCTCAACGAGCAACTCGACGCCCTGAGCAAGTAGACGGGCGCTCTAGAGGAGGACCGCCGGCCGAAGCGGTTCGGCGGCCCAGGCCAAGGCCGCGCAGCGCAGCGTGCCGCGGACCCGCTCGTTCGAGGCACCTTGTCGCGCGACGACCTGTAGCGCTACGCGCAGGCCATGAAGCGCACCGCCGTGCCGTGAGTGATCCTTGACCCCTCGATCTCTCCAGTAGCGCTCGAGCAGATAGGTGACTTGATAGACGTCGCTCAGGGCTCCAATCTTTGCCCAGGAGTGAGCGAAACCCGAGGGGAGCGATTCAGCCGAAGGAGCCCACACGGCCAGCAAGCCCAGGGTCGCGGCGACGATCGCCCCAGGGCCGCCCCAGAACTCGAGCGAGCGCGCCCAGCGGTCTATATCGGGCGGAGGCTGGGTAATCACCCCCAGCGCCCGGCGAGCGGCTCCGTGCCCTAGGAAGGCTGCGGCGTGCAAGCGCTCGGGTCGGAGCTCTTCGGCCCCGCAAGTCCCCTGGCTCAGCGTGCGGAGGGCTTGCAGCTCGCGCAGGAGGACGGCCCGCAGGTGGACACCAGGGCGGGGCTGGGGTGAAGGGACGGCCAAGGGGCCCTGACCGCCGGGAGGCGGCCCCAGGCGGGAGGGAGCGAGCTGAATCAGCTCGCCTCGCAGAAGCGTCTTCACGTGGAATCCTCAAGCCCGCCGTGTCCCTGACACCCCTCCCGACGGTCCCTCACGCTCCGGCAACCCACTCTTGCGTGATGCGGACCACCCTGGGAGGATCTGCGCCGTTCCCGCCAGAGTGGAGGAATGGCAGACTCGAGGGTTTCAAAAACCCTTGCCTTCGGGCGTGTGGGTTCGAATCCCACCTCTGGTATCTACAAGCCTCACCCCTGCGGTTTCATTCGCCGCGGTTTCACTAAGGTGGGGCACCTATCGAGTGATCCTTGTCCCCAGACTTGCCCAGAGCGGCGGCGAGGGGTATACCACTCGCTTCCACTTGTGTTCAGCGAGTGGCGAGGAAGACGACATGCCAAAGGCCAAGACACACAAGGGCGCGCGCAAGCGCGTGAGGGTGAGCAAGAAGGGACGAGTGAAGTTCCGTCACTCGTTCACCAGCCACCTCTTGTCGAGCCGCTCCAGCAACCGGTTGCGCAAACTCCGTCGGCGTGGCGTCGCCTGCCGCGCAGACGAGAAGCGTATTCTGGAATTGCTCGGCAAGACCCGACCCTAAGACGGCTGTAGGCAGAGGAATCACAGATGACGAGAGTTACTAAGGGCCCGGCAGCGCGGCGCAGCAAGAACCGGATTCTCAAGGAAGCCAACGGCTTTCGTGGGAAGCGGAAGAACTGTTGGAAGACGGCTCGCCAGGTCGTTCGCCGCTCCAAGCAGCAGGCCTACGTTGGCCGCAAGCTCCGCAAGCGCGACATGCGCTCGCTTTGGATCACGCGAATCAGCGCGTCCGTTCGCGCCCGGGGCATGAACTACAGCACCCTGATCTCGGCCCTCGGCAAGGGCAGCATTGAGCTTGACCGCAAGATGCTGGCTGAGATCGCGGTCCACGACGCCAAGGGCTTCGACGCAGTCGTGGCGAGCGCCAAGCGCTTCGCCTAGAGGCTCCTCCGAGGAGTTAGTTCGTTCGGTTGGCGAGAGGAGGGCCCTGGGCCCTCCTCTTCGCGTTTCCGACGCTTTGAGTGAGTGCACCCTCGGATTTTTCGTAGGTTTGTCCGTCCCCAGTTCAGAGGAGATCCCATGCCTCCCAAGACCCTGATCGACATAGAGAACCTCGACACCTCCACGATCCCCTATGGCGAGAAGGAGCTCGACGCGCTCTTGCCTCAGACTGGGCACATGCGCCAGGTCCACGGGGTCTACTCCTTCGACAAGGAGAAGAGGATCGCGATCGGTTATCGCGACGTGAGGGACGACGAGTTCTGGTGCGAGGGCCACTTCCCGGGCTTCCCCGTGTTCCCCGGCGTGCTGATGGTCGAGGCCGCCGCGCAAATGTGCGTGTTCTACTTTCGGCTGGCGATTGGCTTGGAGCAGGCTCCGGGTCGCGCGATGCTCTTTGGCGGAATCGACGAGGTCAAGTTCCGCGGCGCCGTTGTGCCCGGCGACCGGATCATCCTGGTCACCAAGGTCACCGACCTCAAGATCCGCCGTTCGCGCTACGACACTCAGGCCTTCGTGAACGGGAAGGTGGTCTTCTCAGGGAAGATCACTGGTCTCTTGGGCCCGCCCGCTCCCCAGATCTATCCAGACGGAAAGTAGGCGCTCGTGGCCGAGTTCGTGTTTACGGTCCGCCGGTTGAGCAAGGCCTACGAGCGCAAGAACGTCCTCGACGACATTACGCTGGCCTTCATTCCTGGCGCCAAGATCGGCGTGATCGGGCACAACGGCTCGGGCAAGAGCACGCTCTTGCGGATCATGGCGGGGGTCGACACCGACTTCGAAGGCATGGCCAAGCCAGCCGACGGCCTCAAGATCGGCTACGTCTCCCAGGAACCCGAGCTCGACGAGAGCTTGGACGTGCGCGGGAACATTGAGCAGGCCGTGGCTCCGATTCGTGCCTTGCTGACGACTTTCGACGAGCTGAACGAGAAGCTCGCGACCGAGCTCAGCGACGACGAAATGCAGAAGGTGCTCGACGCCCTGGAGCGGGTTCAGACCGAGATCGACGACAAGGACGCCTGGGAGCTCGATCACCGGGTCGAGCAGGCGATGCATGCCCTCGCGACGCCGCCTGGGGACGCTGGGGTCGTGAGCCTCTCGGGCGGCGAGAAGCGCCGCGTCGCGCTCTGCCAGATCTTGCTCGCGCAGCCCGACATGATCCTCTTAGACGAGCCGACCAACCACCTCGACGCCGACACGGTGCACTGGCTCGAGCGTCACCTCGCGGCCTCCTCGGCGTGCGTGATCGCGATCACCCACGACCGCTACTTCCTCGACAACGTCGCCAACTGGATGCTCGAGCTCGACAACGGGAAGGCGCACCCCTACGAGGGCAACTACTCGACTTATCTCGAGCAGAAGGCCAAGGTCCTGCGCGACCAAGACAAGCAGGAGGCGTCCAAGAAGCGGCGCCTCAAGTCCGAGCTGGACTGGATTCGCAGCAACCCCAAGGGGCGAATGACCAAGGCCAAGGCTCGGGTCAGCAACTTCGAGAGCCTCCGGGACGAAGTCGCGACGCTCAGCGCAGCGGGTCAGATCCAGCTTCAGATCCCCGCGGGGAACCGGCTCGGTCAGAACGTGCTCCGGGTCGAGAACCTCGCCAAGGGCTACGACGGCCGCGCGCTCTGCACCAACTTGACCTTGGAGCTCCCGCCCGGAGCCTTCCTGGGGATCATTGGCCCCAACGGGGCCGGCAAGACGACGTTCTTCCGAATGGTCGTCGGCCAAGAGACGCCCGACGGGGGCACGATCACGGTCGGCAAGACCGTTGAGATCTGCTACGTCGATCAGTCGCGAGCGGACCTCGAGGACGAGGCCACGGTCTACGAGGCGATCTCGGGCGGCGAGGACGAGGTCAACCTCGGCACGCGCAAGATGAACGCGCGGGCCTACGTGAGCCTGTTCGGCTTTCGCGGCGGTGATCAGCAGAAGCAGCTCCAGAATATCTCGGGCGGTCAGCGGAACCGAGTTCAGCTCGCCAAGACGCTCAAGACCGGCGGGAACTTCCTCCTCCTCGACGAGCCGACCAACGACCTCGACCTCCCCACGGTCCGGATGCTGGAGGAGGCGCTGACGCACTTCCCCGGCTGCGTGATGGTTGTCAGCCACGATCGGTTCTTCCTCGACCGGCTCGCGACGCACATGCTGCACTTCGACGGAGAGGGCAAGGCCCGCTTCTTCGAGGGTGGCTACACGGCCTACCGCACGAAGATGATGGAGGAGGGCGTGGATATCGAGGCGACTGGCGGGACTCACCGCCGGCTTAGCTAGAGCGAAGCCCGCCAGCAACGTTGTAGACTTCCTCCGGGGAGGAGCGACCTGTGGCATTCGAGCGCGCTGGCTACGAGATCAACGAACGGCACTCGATCCCCTTCCAGCGGACCGACTTCATTCACATTCGCTGCGCTGACGAGGAGGGCAAGGCCCTCGCCGGGCGAGCCTTTGTGCTGACCCTGGCCGACGGATCCCTCGTTCGCGGCGAGCTCGACGCGGACGGTTGGACCAAGCAGGAGGGCGTCCGACCTGGCGAGTGCAGCTTCCGCCTCGTCGAGGGCGAGGTCAGGCAGGGCCCGCCAGCACGGAGACGCACTGGATCGACGTCGTGGTCAAGGACGAGGAGGGCCGGCCGCTGGTCGGTCAGGACTACGTGCTCGGCACAGGGGACGGCTCGTTCCGGAAGGGTCGCCTCGACGCTGAAGGCCGCTGCCTCGTCGAGAAGATCCCGGCCGGGCCCTGCTTCTTCGCGCTCAAGTCGGCGGAGATGAAGGGCGTTGGCAAGGTCCACTTCTTGAGGCTCCAATTCATGGACGAAGACGGCGAGCCTATGGCCGGAATGCCCTTCGAACTCGTCGTGGGCGACTTGACCTTCGCGGGCGACACGAGCGCGGACGGCCGCGTGATCGTTGACGTCCCAGTGACCCACGACGAGGGGGAGCTGACGATCTGGACCGACGTCGATCGCGAGGAAGAGCCCTACGTGTGGCCGATCAAGATCAGCGAGGTCGCAGAGAAGAAGGCCTAGACCTCAAGGCGGTAGCCGCGCCCGTGCACCGTGACCAGGTGGCGAGGGCGCTTGGGGTCTAGCTCGATCTTCTTGCGGAGCTTGGCTATGTGCTGGTCGACGGTTCGCGTGGTCGGAAACCGGTCGAGCCCCCACACCTCGTCGAGGAACTGAGTTCGGCCGACGGGCTTGCCGCGCTCGCGATAGAGCAGTCGGAGCATGTCAGCCTCTCGGACGCTGAGCTCCTCCGGTTCGCCGGCGGCGTTCACGACGCGCAGCGCGTTGAGGTCGATCCGGAGGTCTCCGAGCGAGAAGCCGCTCAGAGTCTCACTCGGGCTGGGGGCAGGGGCGTCGGCCTGGCGCCGAAGTCGCGCGCGAATTCGCGCCAGCAGCTCGGACAACCCGAAGGGCTTGACCACGTAGTCGTCGGCGCCGAGGTCGAGCCCGCGGACTTTGTCGATTTCCTGGCCGAGGGCCGTCAGCAGAATCACGGGGTAAGCGTGGCCCTCGCCGCGCAGGATCTCGAGGACCTCGAACCCAGAGCGCTTGGGGAGCATTAGGTCGAGCACGAGCAGATCCGGGCGGTCCGCGCGGGCCGCGCTCAGCCCGGCTTCCCCGTCCCGGGCGACGGTCACTCGGTAGCCTTCGCGCTTGAGCGCGTATTCGAGGCCGAGGATCAGACCCTCTTCGTCCTCGACCAGGAGCAGGTGCTCGGGCTCAGCCACGGGTCTTGGTCTCCGCCGGGAGCTCAAGCACGAACTCGCTTCCGCCCCCGGAGCGCGCCGTGTAGCGCAGCGCCCCCCCGTGGGCCTCCGCCACGCTTCGACCGAGCGCGAGGCCGAGCCCGACGCCGGGCTGCTCGCGCGTCATTTCGTCTTGGACCCGGTGAAAGGGCTCGAAGATTCGCTCCCGCTCGGCGGGGGGGATCCCGGGGCCTCGGTCGCGGACAGAGAACCGAACCCGCGCGGGGTCGGCGTCGAGGACCAGCTCGACGGGCTGATCAAGGTCGGCGTACTTGAGCGAGTTGTCGAGCAAGTTGACGAGCACGCCGAGCAGACCTTCGCGGTCGCCGACGAGGCCGGGGAGGCCGTCGGGGGCCTCGAGTTTCA